>NZ_JAAQWS010000020.1:0-94808 GCF_012985645.1 Pseudomonas sp. WS 5410
CACCACTGGGTCGTCGTTGTTATGCACCTGCAACACCAGGTTGGCGGTGCTGGTGTCGCCGTCGAGATCGTTAAGCTGATAGGTGAAGGTTTCGGTGCCGTTGCCGCCGCCATTCAGGGCCATGAACTGCGGGTCAGTCTTGTCGAGGGTGTAGACATAACTGCCATCGGCAAACAGTTGCAGGGTGCCGTAGGTACCCACGATGGTAGTTGGCGTAACCGGCCCGGTCGCTATGCGGTCAGCACCTTGTACGTCATTGCCCAGCACGCTGCCGCTAAGAATGAGCTGGCTCTCGGAGGCGATACCTGCGGGATTGTCGTCGACGGCTTTTGGCACATCGTCGACCACATTGACGTCCAGCGAACCATTGTCGCTGCTGTTGTTGGTGTCAGTGGCAACCACCGCGAACGACTCACTGATGCTGTTAGTACCAGCGCCGGTTGGGTGGCTATCGGTGCCGTTGAGGGTGTAGCTGTAACTGATCACACCCGTGCTGGCGTTGTAACCGGTGATGGTCAGGGTGTTTCCGAAGCCAGTGGGTTCCGATTGTGGGAAGGTCGCGGCGACGCCGTTGGTGACGACGCTGATGCCGCCCACAGTAAGGTTTTTCAGGCCGTCCAAGGCCGTCACCGTGAAGGTGCCGGATTGGGTCAGCGCAGGCCCATCGTTAGCGCTGCCCAACGGCAGGTTTTTCTCGTAGACGGTGACTTCGCCACCATTGACGTTCAGGCCGGTCAACACCACTGGGTCGTCGTTGTTATGCACCTGCAACACCAGGTTGGCGGTGCTGGTGTCGCCGTCGAGATCGTTAAGCTGATAGGTGAAGGTTTCGGTGCCGTTGCCGCCGCCATTCAGGGCCATGAACTGCGGGTCAGTCTTGTCGAGGGTGTAGGTGTAGCTGCCATCCGCGAACAGCTGCAGAGTGCCGTAGGTACCCACGATGGTAGTTGGCGTAACCGGCCCGGTCGCTATGCGGTCAGCACCTTGTACGTCATTACCCAAAACACTGCCGCTCAAGGTCAACAGACTTTCCGAGGCCACTTGTGTATTGGTGTCATCAACTGCAGTCGGCACGTCGTCGACCACACTGACGTCCAGCGAACCATTGGCACTGCTGTTGTTACTGTCGGTGGCGACCACCGTAAACGACTCGCTGATGCTATTGGTACCCGCGCCGGCTGGGTGGCTGTCGATACCGTTGAGCGTGTAGCTATAGCTGATCACCCCCGTGCTGGCGTTGTAGCCAGTGATGGTCAGGGTGTTGCCGAAGCCGGTAGGTTCCGACTGCGGAAAAGTAGCGGCAACGCCGTTGGTGACGACGCTAATCCCGCCCACAGTCAGGTTTTTCAGGCCGTCCAAGGCGGTCACCGTGAAGGTGCCGGATTGGGTCAGCGCAGGCCCATCAATAGCACTGCCCAACGGCAGGTTCTTCTCATAGACCGTAACCTCCCCGCCATTCACCTCAAGCCCCGTCAACACCACCGGGTCGTCATTGTTATGCACCTGCAACACAAGGTTGGCGGTGCTGGTGTCGCCATCGGCATCCGTCAGGGTATAGGTAAAGGTTTCAGTCCCATTACCGCCGCCATTCAATGCCAGAAAATCGCTATCGGCGGTATTCAGCGTGTACACATACGTGCCATTCGCCGCCAACTCCAACGTGCCGTAAAGCCCCGTGAAGGAGCCCGGCGTAATCGGCCCGGACGCGACCCGATCGGCGCCTTGCGCGTCATTGGTCAACACCGTGCCGCTCAGGGTCAGCAGGCTTTCGGAGGCCACTTGCGCATTGCCGTCATCGGCAGCGGTCGGTACATCGTCCACCACACTCACGTGCAGAGTGCCGGTGGCGGTGCTGTTGTTGGTGTCGTTGGCGATAACGCTGAAGCTCTCGGTCAGGTCATTCAACCCGCCCGCCGACGGATGCGCCTCGGTGCCCGTCAGGGTATAGCTGTAGCTGATCACCCCGGTGGCCGGGTCAAACCCGGTGATGGTCAGGGTATTGCCCAGGCCGGTGGCGATGGATTGCGGGAAGCCGGCGGCGACACCGCCGGACACCACGCTGATACCGCCCACCGACAGGTTCTGCAAGCCGTCCACGGCCGATACGGTCAGGCTGCCGGCGCGGGTCAGCGCGCCAGCGTCAGGGCTGCTGCCGTCCACCAGGTTTTTTTCATAGAGGGTCAGGTCGGCGCCATTTACGCTGATGCCGCCAATCACCACCGGGTCATCATTGTTGTGCACTTGCAGCACCAGGTTGGCGGTGCTGCTGTCGCCGTCGGCGTCGGTCAGGGTGTAGGTGAAGGTTTCGCTGCCATTGCCGCCGCCCTGCAGCGCGACAAAATCAGGGTCGGCGGTGTTCAGCGTGTAGGTGTAGCTGCCGTCAGCCGCCAGCACCAGAGTGCCGTATTGACCGCTGAACGTGCCGCCGGTGATCGGGCCGCTGGCGACGCGGTCGGCACCTTGGGTGTCGTTATCCAGGACGTTGCCGCTGAGGGTCAGCAGGCTTTCCGAAGCGCGGCCCTCATGGCTGTCATCCAGCGCCTTGGGCACGTCGTCGATGAGGGTGATATCCAGCGAGCCGGTGGCGCTGTCGTTATCGCTATCGGTGGCGACCACCGCGAATTGTTCACTCAGGCTGTTGCTGCCGTTGCCCGACGGATGGGCCTCATTGCCGGTCAAGGTGTAGCTGTAGCTGATCACCCCGGTGGCTGCGTTGTAGCCGGTGATGCTCAGGGTGTTGCCCAGCCCGGTGGTGATAGTTTGCGGGAAGCTGCTGGCCACCCCGCCGCTGACCACGCTGATGCCGCCCACGGTCAGGCTTTGCAGGCCATCGGGCGCCGAGACGTTGAAGGTACCGGTCTGCACCAACGCCGCCGGATTGCTGGCCGAGCCTTGTGCAAGATTGGCCTCGTTGAGCGTCAACTCGCCGCCCTCGACCTCCAGCCCACCCAGGCTCACCGGGTTGTCGGGAGGCACTACCACGGGCTGGTCGTTGCCGGTATCGGGCTGGCCGGCGACCTGGAACAACGGAAACTCAGGGATCCCGCCAAACCCTGCCGTGGGAAAGCCGATGACCGGCTCCACCCGCCCGGCGACTTCGGTCAACAACACAAAGGAGTGCCCACCGCCCAGCTCACCTGCCGCCGTGCTGCCGGTTTGGCCGGCGGCCGTGGCTTCAGCGGTCTGGGTCGGGTCGTCACCGGCGGCGATGGCTTTTTGCAGTTGCTGCACATCGGTCAACTGTGCCTGGCTCGGTGCGAGGTCTTCCGAGGCGTGAATCTGCGGCGCCTGGCCAGCCAGCAATTGCGGGGAAAGGCCCAGGCTGCTGTCGCGCCCCAGGGTCAGCTCCTGGCCGTTGGTCAGTTGCACCGCGACTGCACCGGCCGCACCGGTCTGCAGTTGCTCGCCGGCAAACAGTCGGTCGCCTTCGATCAGGCTTCGGCGACTGCCATCTCCTGCCACGGCAAAGACTTCCCCAACCACCTTGCTGACAACACCGATTAACTTGGCCATGCGCTTATCTCCCTGTCCGACCCCAGTAGTCGGCACCTCGGTTACGTGCACAAGTGCAGTGGATCGGGGGGGCCGGAAGTGGCACAAAACTGATTCAAATCAGCCGCCAACCCGCGCTTCAACCCCGTTACAGAGAGCCTTTCAAAAGAGGCAGCGACAGAAAACCGTCACAAAAAATCGCCCCTTTTTTCGCTACCCCATCACCTGCTTGCACTTGCGATTGAACTTTCCCCGAGCCGAAAAACACGCCACAGCGCACATAACTCAAGGCTTGTGCTTTGAACAATGTCTTGCTTCGCGCAGAACGCATAAGTTTTTTTGGACATAAACATTATGAGAAATCCTTCTTAGGTCCCCCCGCAAATGTTCTTAGCTGTGTTGTTACAAGCCTGAGACGGTTTGCCCTCTAAATTCGTCAAATAAATGGCGACAGACCAGTAACACTGACACCGGGAGATGTACCCATGCGCGCCTTTACCCCCCTCTGCAGCGCGATTCTGATCGCCATGGCCTGCACCAACACCCAAGCAATGTCACTGACCCAAGCGATCCAAAGCACGCTGGACACTCACCCGGAACTGAATGCCAGCCGTAACAGCCGGCTTTCGGCCGATGAAGATGTAAAAGTCGCCAAAGGCGGCTTCTACCCCAGCCTCGACCTCAATGCCGCCTACGGCCGTGGCTACAGCGACAACAGCACCACCCGCGCCCGTGGTGGCAATCACCACACCGAGACCGACAACTACACCCAGTCGGAACTGCGCCTGCGCCAGATGCTGTTCGACGGTTTCAACACCTCCAACGAAGTGCAGCGCACCGGGGCGGTGGTCAACTCCCGCGCCTATTACACCCGTGGCACCGCCGAGAGCCTGGCCCTGCGCACCGTCGAGGTGTACCTGGAAGTGCTCAAGCGCCGCGACCTGCTGACATTGGCCAAGAACAACCTGCAGGCGCACCTGCGCGTCACCGACCAGATCGGCCTGCGCACCGAGCGCGGCATCGGCAGCACCGCCGACCGCGACCAGTCCACCGCCCGCCGGGCCCTGGCAGACAACAACTACCAGACCGCACTGGTCGACCTGCAAGACGCCGAATCGAACTTCTATAGCGTGGTCGGGCGCATGCCGGATGAATTGGAAAGCCCGGCGTCGATCAAGGGCGAGCTGCCCAGCGACCAACTCGGCGCCCGGCGCAGCATGCTGGAGAACAACCCCTATCTGAAGTCGGCCCAGTCCGATGTGATGGCCGCCGAGAGCCAGTACGAGGTGGCCAAGTCGCCGTTCTATCCACGCTTCGATGCCGAGGCGGCGGTGGGCGCCAATAACAATGTGCAGGGCGACCTGGGCCACGACAACGAATGGCGGGTGGGTGTGGTGATGAACTACAACCTGTTCCGTGGCGGCAGCGACAAAGCCCGCCTGGCGTCGGACTCGCACAAGATCAACCAGGCCATGGACATCCGCAACAACGCCCTGCGCATGCTCAACGAGAACCTCAACCTGGCCTGGCATGCCATGGACAACGCCCGCATCCAGACCCCCACCGCCCGCGAATATGCCGAAACCACCCAGCGCGTACGCGCGGCCTATCAGGACCAGTTCGGCCTGGGCCAACGCACCCTGCTGGACCTGCTGGACAGTGAAAACGAGCTGTACAACGCCAACCGGCGCTACACCGAAGTGCGCTACACCGAAGAGTTCTCCATGTACCGCGTGCTGGCCAATATGGGCGAGTTGCTGAACAAGGAGCGCGTGGTGGTGCCGGCCGAAGCCATTGCCCAGTCGGAAGTCAGAAGCGAAGCCCACCTGCCTGACCTGAAGTAGCCAACGACGTGGAGCAGATCGCCGTGAGCCAGATGGAACCGCTGAACCCGGGTGTCGACCCGCGCCAGAGCTTTGATGACCCGTTGCTCGACGGCCTGCTGATCCTCTGCAAGCTGCACGGCTGCAGCGTCAGCCGTAGCAGCCTGAGCGCCGGCCTGCCCTTGGCGCAACAACGCCTGAGCCTGGACTTGCTGCCACGGGCCGCGGCCCGGGCCAGCTTGCAGGCGCGGGTATTGCGCCGGGACTTGAAGGCCATCTCGGCGCTGAACCTGCCAGTGCTGTTGCTGCTCAACGAAGGTCGCTGCGCGGTGTTGCGGCGCTGGGGCGAGGATGGCCAGGCGCTGATCCTGCCCAGCGAAGCCGAAGGCGGCGAACAGTGGGTCAGCCGCGAAGAGCTCGGCGCGGCCTACAGCGGCCAGGCCCTGTTTGCCCGGCCACGGCACGAAATCGAAGACCTGCGCGCGCCGCTGGTGCCAAGAGTCGAGGCGTGGTTTCGCGACACCTTGAAGCTGTCGCGCTGGCTGTACAGCGATGCAATTCTCGCCAGTTTGCTGATCAACCTGCTGGGCCTGATGGTGCCGCTGTTCGTGATGCAGACCTACGACCGCGTGGTGCCGAACCAGGCCACCTCGACCTTGTGGGTACTGGTGATCGGCCTGCTGATCGGCACGGCGTTCGAGCTGGTACTGCGGGTGGTGCGCGCCCATCTGCTGGACACCGCCGGCAAGAAGACCGATGTGATTTTGTCAGCGACCCTGTTCGAGCGCATCACCGGCATGTCGATGAAGGCGCGCCCCGCCACCATCGGCGGTTTTGCCCAGAGCATCCATGACTTCCAGGGCCTGCGCGAATTCCTCACCGCGGTGACCCTTACCAGCCTGATCGACCTGCCCTTCGCCGTGCTGATGCTGGTGGTGATCGGCCTGCTCGGCGGCTGGCTGGTGATCATCCCTTTGTGTGCGTTCCCGCTGACCATCGGCTTTGCGATGCTGATCCAGGTACGCCTGCGCGACACCGTGCAAAAAAGCCTGAGCCTGGGCGCCGAACGCCAGGCGCTGTTGATCGAAACCCTCAGCGGCCTGGAAACCCTCAAGGCCTGCAGCGCCGAAAGCGAGCGCCAGCACCAGTGGGAAAGCACCCACGGCGCCCTCACCCGCCTCGACAGCCATGCGCGCAACCTCTCGGCGCTGGCCACCAATGGCACGCTGTTCATCCAGCAGTTTTCCGGGATGGCGACCATTGTTGCCGGGGTCTACAGCATCATCGCCGGCAGCCTCAGTGTCGGCGCGCTGGTGGCCACCTACATGCTCGGCAGCCGGGTATTGGCGCCGCTGGGGCAGATCGCCGGGTTGATCACCCGCTACCAGCAGGCGCAATTGACCATGCGCAGCACCGACGCGCTGATGGCCCTGCCCCAGGAGCGCGACCCGCAGCAGCGCCCACTGGAGCGCACGCAACTGAGTGGCGCCCTGGAAGTCAGCCAGGTCACCTTCCGCTATGCCGGGCAGAACACCCCGGCCCTGAGCCAGGTCAGTTTCCAGCTCAAGGCTGGCGAGCGCGTGGGCATTATCGGCCGCAGCGGCTCGGGCAAAAGCACACTGGGCCGCCTGGTGATGGGCTTCTACGCGCCAGAAGAAGGCCAGTTGCTGCTCGATGGCCTCGACCTGCGCCAGCTGGATGTGGCCGACCTGCGCCAACAAGTGGGCTATGTGGCCCATGACCTGCCGCTGTTGGCCGGCAGCCTGCGCGATAACCTGACCCTGGGCGCGCGCTATATCAGCGATGTGCGGATGCTCGAAGTGGCCGAACTGACCGGCGTCAGCGAACTGGCCCGCCAGCACCCACAAGGCTTCGACCGGCCGGTGGGCGAGCGCGGGCAACTGCTGTCCGGCGGCCAGCGCCAGGCGGTGTTGCTGGCCCGCGCGTTGCTGCTCGACCCGCCGATCCTGCTGCTGGACGAACCCACCAGCGCCATGGACAACAGCAGCGAAGAAACCCTGCGCCAGCGCCTGGAGCTGTGGGTCAAGGGCAAGACACTGCTGTTGGTCACGCACCGCACCTCGATGCTCAGCCTGGTCGACCGCTTGATCGTGCTGGACAACGGCCGCATCGTTGCCGACGGCCCCAAAGAAAGTGTGATTGATGCACTGCGCAAGGGCCGTGTCGGCTCGGCCGCCGTCTAGGAGCCCACCATGTCAGCCACTCCCGCGCCACCGGGCTACTTCAAGAGCTTTGGCAAAACCGCCGACAGCGAATTCATGCCCGAACTGGCAGGCGCTGCGCTGCAGGACTCGCCGCGCCGTTCACGGATTATCGTGTGGCTGACCGCCGGCCTGATCATCTGCGCCCTGCTGTGGGCCAACTTTGCCGTTCTCGATGAAGTGACCATGGGCGAAGGCAAGGCCATCCCGTCGAGCAAGGTGCAAGTGATCCAGAACCTGGAAGGCGGCATCGTCACCCAGATCTACGTGCGCGAAGGGCAGATGGTGGACAAGGGCGACAAACTGCTGCAACTGGACGACACGCGGTTCCGCTCGAACAAGGGCGAAAGCGAAGTCGACCGGTATGCCCTCACCGCCCAGGTCGAACGCCTGTCGGCCGAGGCCGAGGGGCGGCCGTTCAAATTGTCCGATGAAGTGATCGCCAAGGCTCCGCAAGTGGCTGAAGACGAGCGCTCACTGTTTGAACAACGCCAGCGGCGCTTGAGCAGCGAGCAACGGACCTTGAGTGAACAGTTGCGGCAGAAAACCCAGGAACTGGCGGAGTTTCGCTCCAAACAGGGCCAATTCAGCTCCAGCCTGGCGCTGCTGCAACAAGAGATGAACATGTCGGCCCCTCTGGTGGGCACCGGCGCGGTGTCACCGGTGGAAATCCTGCGCCTCAAACGCAGCGCCGTGGAGATCCGTGGCTCGTTGAACGCCACCACCCTGGCAATCCCCCGGGCGGAATCGGCGATCAATGAGATCAAGAGCAAGATCGACGAATCGGTACAGACCTTCCGCTCGGAAGCGGCCAAGGAACTCAACGAAAAACGCACCGACCTGTCAAAAATCACCGCCACCAGCATCGCCATCGATGACCGCGTCAGCCGCACCACCGTGGTCTCGCCGGTGCATGGGGTGATCAAGCAATTGAAGGTCAACACCATCGGCGGTGTCGTCCAGCCGGGCAGCGACATGGTGGAAATCGTCCCGCTGGAAGACAACCTGCTGATCGAGGCCAAAGTACGGCCCCAGGACGTGGCGTTCTTGCATCCGGGGCAGAAGGCGATGGTCAAGTTCAGTGCCTATGACTACACGATCTACGGCGGGCTGGCGGCGAAACTGGAACTGATCGGCGCCGATACGATTACCGACGACAAGGGCAACAGCTTCTACCTGATCCAGGTGCGCACCGATAAGAACCATCTGGGCGGGGATAAAAAACCGTTGCTGATCATCCCGGGGATGGTGGCAACGGTGGACATTATTACCGGGGAGAAAAGCGTGCTGGATTACTTGCTCAAGCCGGTGTTGAAGGCACGCACGGAGGCGATGCGCGAGCGTTAGCGGTGTTTGGGCAGGCGCCATCGCCGGCAAGCCAGCTCCTACATCGACCGCGTATGTCTTGAGCGGCGCGGTCAATGGGGGAGCTGGACCTGGGTGAACCGGCTAATCACCCCCATGATTGCGCTGAAACACCTCCTCCCCCATCGCTGCAATCTGCCCGTCGATCAACGCCTCAAACGGCCGCAACAACGGATCAAATGACTGCGGCGCCTCCAGCACCTGCAACGCCTGCGCAATTGCCTCCACCGTCGACAACGCCCCTGGCCCCGGTGCCTTGCGCAACCGGTAACGGGACACTGCGCCCGCCGCCAGCGTCACCCGTGGCAACGCCGCCAGCAGCGGGTTGAGGTGCAGCAACTTGCGCGCCTTGCGCCAGGTACCGTCGGGCACCACCAGCAGCAACGGCTCATCGGATGGGCCATAGGTCTGCAGCGACTGCGCCTCTTCGCCAGGAAACAGCAGCCGTGCCTGATAGCCCGGAGGGTTGAGCAAGGTCTGCAAGTCTTCAAATACTTCGCCCACTACCAACTGCGTATTCACCAGGCCCAACGCGGCGAGGCGCGCGGTGTTGAGCGCATGGTTGACCTCGCTGGGATGCTGCAACAGCAACACCCGGGTACGGCTGTGCAGGCTCGGGATCAGCGCGCACAGGCAGTGGGTGGTCGGCCGCAGGCAGCGGGGGCATTGGGGTCTGGACATATTCAGGCCTGATTGAGCTGTGCTTTGAGTAAATCGCGAAAGGTCTGGATCAACGGTTCGCGGCTGCGCCCGCGGCGCATGATCAGCGAAAACGGCGCCTGGTAGCCAAAAGTCGCCGGCAACAGCACCCGCAAGTCGCCCTTGTCGGCCCAGGCCTGGGCGTAGTGCTCGGGCAAGTAGCCGATGTAGGCGCCGGACAACACCAGGATCAACTGCGCCTCCATACTTTCTACAGTGGCGGCGCTGTGTTTGAAGCCATGGCGCGCCAGTTCCGCCTGGCTCCAGTAACCGCGCCCGACCATGCGTTGCTGGGTAATCACCTGCTCCGGAATGCGTCGCTCGCTGAACAGCGGATGCCGCGAACTGCAATAGAGCCAGTGCTGCTCGCGGTACAGCGGCATGTAGACCAAGCCGCTCATGCGGTTGGAGAAGGCGCCGATGGCCAGGTCCAGGCGATTGTCCTGCACCCCCAGTTGCAGCTCGTAGGGGCTCATCACCGATAAGTGCAGATGCACCGCCGGGTGCTCAAGGCTGTAGGCGCCGATGACTTCGGCAAATGGCAGGGCCTTGTCGCTGACCGTGGAGTCGAGCACACCCAGTTTGAGCGTGCCGCGCAGTTCGCCCTTGAGCGCCGCCGCGTATTGCTCGAAGCCCTCCAGTTCGCCCAGCAGGCGCAAGGTTTCCTGGTGAAACAACTCGCCCTTGCTGGTCAGGCTGAACCCGCCACGCCCGCGATGGCACAGCACCAGGCCCAACGCGCCTTCCAGTTGGCTCATATAGGTGCTGATGGCCGACGTCGACAGGTTGAGCTCATGCTGGGCATTGGCAAACCCCTGGTGGCGCACGACGCTGACGAAGATGCGCAGCAATTTCAGGTCGGGCAAGGCATTGGCCATGGACGCTCCAGGCAAAAAGTCGGCGGACAGGGAACAGGTTTCGCAAACCGGTGGAGTCTACCCCAGGCATTAGTTTAGAAAAATCTGAACTAAGTATTTCCCCACAGCGATTCTTCCGTTGCCGGGCATTTCGCAGAATCGGCCTCTGATAACCACAACAACGATGAGGCACTGCCGTGGACAAGATCTTTCACCAACCACTGGGCGGCAACGAAATGCCGCGCTTTGCCGGCATCGCTACCATGATGCGCCTGCCCCACCTGCAAACCGCCGCCGGCCTGGATGCGGCCTTTGTCGGCGTGCCCCTGGATATCGGCACCTCGCTGCGCGCCGGCACCCGCTTCGGGCCGCGTGAAATCCGCGCTGAGTCGGTGATGATCCGCCCCTACAACATGGCCACCGGCGCTGCGCCGTTCGACTCGCTGTCGGTGGCCGACATCGGCGACGTGGCGATCAACACCTTCAACCTGCTGGACGCCGTGCGCATTATCGAAGAAGCCTACGATGAGATCCTCGGCCATAACGTAATCCCGCTGACCCTGGGCGGCGACCACACCATCACCCTGCCGATCCTGCGGGCGATCCACAAGAAACACGGCAAGGTCGGGCTGGTGCATATCGATGCCCACGCCGACGTCAACGACCATATGTTCGGCGAGAAAATCGCCCACGGCACCACCTTCCGCCGGGCCGTCGAAGAGGGCCTGCTCGATTGCGACCGTGTGGTGCAAATCGGCCTGCGCGCCCAGGGCTATACCGCCGAAGACTTCAATTGGAGCCGCAAACAGGGGTTCCGCGTGGTCCAGGCCGAAGAATGCTGGCACCACTCCCTCGCGCCGTTGATGGCCGAAGTCCGGGAAAAGGTCGGCGGCGGCCCGGTGTACCTGAGTTTCGACATCGACGGCATCGACCCGGCCTGGGCGCCCGGCACCGGCACCCCGGAAATCGGCGGGCTGACCACCATACAGGCGATCGAGATCATCCGGGGCTGCCAGGGCCTGGACCTGATTGGTTGTGATCTGGTGGAGGTTTCGCCGCCCTACGACACCACCGGCAACACCTCGTTGCTGGGCGCCAACCTGCTGTACGAAATGCTCTGCGTGCTGCCTGGAGTCACGCACCGTTGATGTAGCGCGTCACCTGATTAGTCCATAAAAACAATAACTGGAGAGGCGCCACCATGGCTCTGGATCTATTCGTCGTACTTATCTACGCCGCCGGCATGCTCGTGCTCGGCTATTTCGGCATGCGCCGGGCCAAGACCCATGAAGACTATCTAGTCGCCGGGCGCAACCTGGGGCCGACCCTGTACATGGGCACCATGGCCGCAACGGTGCTGGGCGGCGCGTCCACAGTGGGCAGCGTGCGCCTGGGTTATGTGCATGGTATTTCCGGGTTCTGGCTCTGCGCGGCGCTGGGCACGGGGATCATTGCGCTGAACCTGTTTCTCGCAAAACCCTTGCTCAAGCTGAAAATCTTCACCGTGACCCAGGTCCTGGAGCAGCGCTACAACCCCACGGCCCGCCAGGCCAGCGGGCTGATCATGCTGGCCTATGCGCTGATGCTGGCGGTGACCTCGATCCTGGGGATCGGCACCGTATTGCAAGTGATGTTTGACCTGCCGTTCTGGGCCGCCATCCTGCTGGGTGGTGGCGTGGTGCTGGTGTATTCGACCATTGGCGGCATGTGGTCGCTGACGCTAACCGATATCGTGCAGTTTGTGATCAAGACCGTCGGCCTGATGTTTATCCTGCTGCCGATCTGCCTGTACCGCGTAGGCGGCTGGGATGAACTGGTGGCCAAACTGCCGGCGGCCAGTTTCAGCTTCACCAGCATCGGCTGGGACACCATCATCACCTACTTCATGATCTACTTTTTCGGCATCCTGATCGGCCAGGACATCTGGCAACGGGTGTTCACCGCCCGTGACGCAAAAGTCGCCCAGTACGCAGGAACCTTCGCCGGCTTCTACTGCATCCTCTACGGCCTGGCCTGCGCCCTGATCGGCATGGCCGCCCATGTGCTGATCCCGGACCTGGACAACGTCAACAACGCCTTCGCCGCCATCGTCAAACTGTCGTTGCCCGATGGCCTGCGCGGCCTGGTGATCGCGGCGGCCCTGGCGGCGATGATGTCCACCGCCAGCGCCGGCCTGCTCGCCGCGTCCACCGTGCTGACCGAAGACCTGCTGCCGCGCCTGCGCGGCGGCAAGCAGTCGAGCCTGAACATCAACCGCTTGTTCACCCTGCTGACTGGGATGGCCGTGCTGGGTATCGCCTTGATAGTCACCGACGTGATCAGCGCACTGACCCTGGCCTATAACCTGCTGGTCGGCGGCATGCTGATCCCATTGATCGGGGCGATTTACTGGAAACGCGCTACGACGGCGGGTGCGATCAGCGCCATGGCATTGGGGTTTGTCACGTCACTGGTGTTTATGGTCAAGGATGGCTTGGAGGCAAACACGCCGATCTATTACAGCCTGGGCGTGAGTGTGGTGAGTTTTGTGCTGGTGAGTCTGCTGTCGCGTCGGCCAGAGGTGGCGGCGGCCGATGCAGCCTGATTGAAGCAGACTTGAGCGGGTGCGATGTCGGTTGTCGCACCCACCCTCTTATTTACTGTTCAGGTCTTTCAAACAGATCACCACATTCGTCACAGGCAAAGTACTGCTCTTTCGCCGAACACCAGATGACCCCAGTAGCTCCCGCCCTAACCTGCCATGTGCAGATATGCCCGTTGTACTTCAGGTTGCCCTCCAGATAACAAGGGGCCCACTCGTAACGGTCATGCAGGGTGCGGCTATCAATCTTCGAGGCGCGCTGGAAAAACGCCTGCACACGGTTTGGATCAAGGGGCACATCAGAAGGCCGGCAACTCTCAGGTTCTTGGGATTGGAAGCTGGAGACAACAATGCCTTCAAGGTCGGGCGTGTGCCGATCCGTACATCCCGCAAGAACGAGTAATGCGCCTATCGGCCATGCTTTGATCGGCATCATTCCCACACCGCACTACTGGCTTCACCCGGGTTTTTATAGGATATCTGCGGGTGCCTGTAGACATCACCCGAGGACAGGTTGAAATGAACATATAACTCGTTGACGAGCCATTGAAGGGATTGGTTCTGCAAGGGGGTAACGGACTCATACCGCGAGGTATCCAAGTGTTTGCCCACCAATTCGATGCCAATAGAGTCGGAGTTCACAGGATAGCTTTTTGCTCGCTCATGTGCGTCCAACGCCTTGATCTGCGCAGTCCACGATAACGCTTGAATACGGGCCATCTGGGCGCTGTCACACGATTTTTTATCAATCGCCAGACACTTCGAGCGTATGAGCTTTCCAACGTGGTAGCAGCGCTTTTTCAAGCTGGCCGTCTGGTAAACAAAGCCATTTTTATCAATCAGAAAGTGCGCACCACTGCCTTTTGCAAGGTAGCCGTTGAACGTATGTTGCGCAGTAGGTGCATCCGTCTGGTGGACAACTAAAGCATGTATACCGTCCAGATCCCCATGCTCAATCGCGTAAAACCGACGCAGTATCACCTTGGCGGAAACCAGCATTCCATCACTGTTAACACACGACATAGCCCTGTCTTCCTTCCTTGAAGAGAGCAGGAATATAAAGCGTCCAAACACGGAAGTGGTCGAGGGAGCAGACAAAAAGAAACGTCCGACCAGAATACTTCCAGGGTCAGACAAGGTGAGCGCAACTTAATTTAGGAGTCCGGACTTCGACTGGTACAAAGCAATCGCATACAACCGCACGCCCAATCTACTGTGCTTCAGGGACAGTGTGACAAGTGATCGCGCCCAAACACCAATGTCTGAGCGCTTTTCCGGACTTACCTGCGACGCGGGCGGCGCTGTTCGTCATCGGTGCGGATTGGCACCGGTTGCAGCGGTGGCTCGATCAAGCCGAGTGCGACGCCGAGGTCGTGCAGCCAGTTTTGCAGTTTTTCTTTCATGGTGCCCCCTTTGAGGGTAGTGCCGAGCAGCTGGAATTCTGTGGCTGCTTCCTACAGATAGTAGTACTAAGTCCCACGTAATGCTTGCCTGAAACCGCAACGAACCATTACTGAATTGATACAAATCCTGACGGGGCGGTCAGGCAATCGCCCGGGACTCTTGTACAGGCCGCGTCTTGCCCTCTTGCTGCAGGTCAATCCATGCATTGAGATTAGCCCCGAGCATGCCTTTGCGCCACATCAGCCAGGTGGTGGCATGGGCAAATGGCTCGGCCAGGGGGTGGATCGACACGCTGTCCTTGCCGGGCAGGCTGTCGAGCATCGACTCGGACATCAATGCAACCCCGGAACCGGCAATCACACATGCAAGCATGCCTTGATAGGACTCGATCTCGATGGCGCGGCCCATGGCCACACGGTCGTGGGAAAACCACGCCTCCAGGCGCGCCCGATAGGAACAACTGCGTCGGAAGGTGAACACCGCGCGCCCGGCCACATCCTGCGGGCCGCGTACCGGTGGGTGGTCCGCCTCGCAGATCAGCAGCAGGCGCTCCTCACACAGCGGTACGCCGTCCAGGGTCGCCAGGGTCAACGGGCCATCCACCAGCGCCGCATCCAGGCGCCCGGTGATCAGGCCTTCGAGCAGTTCACCGCTGGGCGCCGACTGCACTTGCAGGTTCACCATGGGGTAAGCCTTGTGATATTGCGCCAGCAGTTTCGGCAAATGGATCGCAGCGGTGCTGTACATGCTGCCCAGCACAAAATCCCCGGCCGGTTGGCCACCCTGCACGGCACCGTGCGCTTCATCATGCAGGGCCAAAAGGCGCGTGCTGTAGTCGAGCAGCACCTTGCCGGCAGGCGACAGTTGCAGGCGCTGGCGCTCGCGCACGAACAGCTCGACGCCCAGTTGCTCTTCCATTTGCTTGAGGCGGGTCGAGAGGTTCGATGGCACCCGGTGCAGACGCTCTGCAGCACGGGTGATGGAGCCCTCTTCGGCCACGGCCTGGAAAATACGCAGTTGGCTGAACTCCACGACCTTTCTCCTAAACTGAACAAGTTACTCAGCATTATTCATTTTTACTGAACACTAATCCACCTTAGCCTGAGGTCATCGCTTCTTCCTGGAATTTGGCCCATGTCTCCCCTGATTCGTTTACTCGCCAGTTTTATCGCCCTGATGATGGCCATGGGCATTGGCCGCTTTGCTCTCACCCCGCAGATGCCGCACTTGCTCAGCGAAAGGCAAATCGACCTGACCGCCGCCGGGCTGATTGCCGCGGCCAACTACCTGGGCTATTTCGTGGGGGCCGTGGACTCGATGTTCGCGCGCAGTAATCACCACATACGCGGACGGTTGCTCGGCGGGTTGTGGTTGTGTGTGCTGCTGACCCTGGCGTCGTTCTGGGCCAACGGCTTCTGGTCGCACCTGTTGCTGCGCTTCGGCACGGGTGTGGCCAGCGCCTGGGTGCTGGTGATGATTACCGGCCTGAGCCAGCCGCTGGCGATTGCCGCAGGGCGCCCGCGGCTGGGGGCACTGGTGTTTGCCGGGCCTGGACTGGGGATCCTGCTGACGGGATTGTTGGCACTGGCCTCCAACCTGTTGGGCGAGGATTCGGCAACGCTGTGGCTGGTGTACGGCGTGGTCGCCCTGGGCATGTTGCTGGTGATCCTGCCGTTCCTGCCCAAGCCGGACAGGGGGGCGCCGCAAAGCAGCGCCCCTGCCGGGCGCAACGGCAGCATCGCGCATCTGGGCTGGATTTACCTGCTGTATGGCCTGGGCTACATCATTCCGGCCACCTTCCTGTCGCAAATGGCCAGCGCGCAGTTCAAGGGCGCCTGGCAGGCAGACCTGTTCTGGCCATGCTTTGGCTTGGCGGCGGCCCTGGGCGTGTTGCTGGTCAGTCTGCGCAAGCCCAACCCCGACACCACACGCTACTGGTTGATGGCAACCCTGTGGATGCAAGCGATTGGCGTCTTCGCCTGTCTGTGGGGCAATGGCGTGGGATTGGTGCTGGGTGTCTTGCTCTGTGGGCTGCCATTTCTGGCCTGCATGCAATTGGTGATGCAACGTTCGCGGGAAGTTGCGCCCCACGGCGCGCAACGGAGCACCGGCCTGCTGACGGCATGTTTTGCCCTGGGCCAGTTAAGTGGCCCGCTGCTGGCGTCGTTGAGCAACCATTTTAGCGGCGGCTTGCAGCCGGCACTGACGTTAGCCGGCAGCGGCTTGATACTGGCCGGAGCGCTACTGCTACGCCCCGCCCAGGTAAAGGTTGATTGCCGGGCGCCGGTCAGCCGCTGACGCGCCGCGCCGCCCAGTATCCCAGCGAGCAGCAGGCAGCGGTGAGAAAGGTGCCCCACGCCATGTCCATCACTGCCAGCCCCGCAGACCAGCCTTGCAAGGTCGCCCAGTTGCTCAGGTCGTAGGTGCCATAGGCGACCAACCCAAGCAAGGCACCGAGGCGGGCAGCCCGTTGCCAGCCGCCACTGGCCAGCGCCGGCAACACTACAAAGGCCACGCAGCCGAACACATAAAGGCAGTAGAACAGCGCCGCCGGGAGCAATCGCGGTTGCTCAAGCATCAGCGGCCCGAGCAGGCCCTTGTAGGTCGGCCCCATCAATACCCCAAGCCAGAGGCCATCGAGCACTAAAAAAGCCAACAACGTACCGAGGTAAGCAAACACGACTTTTTTGCTCATGGCGATGACCCACTGCAGGAGCCGGCTGACCGGCGATAGCGACGCCTACACAAGAGCAGGTTGCAATCAGCTTAGTTCAATACGATCAGCGTGAATTACGATCTGCCCCTGCTTGTACAGCGCACCAATGGCCTTCTTGAAGTTGCCCTTGCTCACGCCAAACAAGTTGCTGATCACGGTCGGGTCACTCTTGTCGCTGACCGGCAGGCTGCCGTTGTTTTCACGCAACTTGGCGAGGATCTTCGAGTTCAGGCTGGACGCCGCTTGCTCGCCGACCGGCTGCAGGCTCAGGCTGATATTGCCGTCGGCGCGGATTTCCTTGATGAAGCCCTTCTCTTCCTTGCCCGGACGCAGGAACTTGAACACTTCGTTCTTGTGGATCAGGCCCCAGTGCTTGTTATTGATGATTGCCTTGAAGCCCATATCAGTGGCTTCGGCAACCAGCAAGTCGACTTCCTGGCCCACGGTGTAGTTGGCCGGCGTCTTGTCCAGGTAACGGTCCAGGCGCGCGGTGGCGGTGATGCGCTTGGTGTGTTTGTCGAGGTAGACGTGCACCACACAGTATTCACCGGCGGTCAGCTGGCGTTTTTCTTCGGAATACGGCAGCAGCAGGTCCTTGGGCAGGCCCCAGTCGAGGAACACCCCGATGCTGTTGACTTCAACCACTTTCAGGCTGGCGAACTCGCCCACCTGCACTTTTGGTTTTTCAGTGGTCGCGATAAGTTTGTCATCGCTGTCCAGATAAATAAAAACGTTAAGCCAGTCTTCATCTTCACTGGGAATATCTTTGGGAATATAACGATTGGGCAAGAGGATTTCGCCCTCTTGTTCACCGTCCAGATACAAACCAAAGTTAGTGTGTTTAACCACTTGCAAACTGTTGTAGCGCCCGACTAAAGCCATTTCCAATACCCTCATTGCGTGGGCGGCATTCTACCCGAGTTGAAGGCGGCGGTCCCGTGTCCAGGCGCGCAACCCTGAAAAATCGCGGGTTTGCCGGGCACTTGCCGACAATTGCCCCGCTCGTCAGGTCAAGCTGCCGCCGTGCAGCAATGGCCAGGTGCTATTTTTACCCACGGTTTCTATTTAAAACAGCGAGTTAGGGCCTTCGACCAAAGACCAACTTCGGGCTTCTATAATAGCGCAGCTTATTCCTGGGAGATATTTACCAAGCAATTGTCAAGCATTTCATGTACGATGCCTGGCCAAGTTAATTTTCTACAGGTTAGTGGCCGCCATGCGCGTAAAAGCATCCAACAGCAAAGCAAAGCCAGCTCCCGCCGTTGAAACCAGCGAATCGATCAACAACCAAATCGCCGCGTTCCTCAAGTCCGGTGGCGAAATCCAGCAGATCGCCAAGGGCGTGAGCGGCCAGACATTCGGCCCGTCCAAGCAGATCACCCTGGGTAAGAAGTAAGCGCGCAAGCCGCCTACGCAGCCCACCTGGTCCCTAAGCGCCTTGCCTATCAAGGCGCTAGGACTAGAGCCAGCAACATCCCCCCGACACACATTCAACCACGCCAATCGACGAACGGGTCTCAATACCTGACTTTCGCCGGTATGCTTGCACACGTCTAGAACGGGCATTTGCCCGATTTCTCCCGTTACTGCTCCTCGCTTTTCATGGAGTGAAGCGTGCTCAAACCCTGTATTTTTCTGGTCAGCGCCCTGCTTGCCAGCCCCCTCGCCGAAGCGCAGGTTTTCCAGCGTGAACTGGGCGACTTCGACTTGAAACTGGGCACCACGCCCGGCCGCAGCATGGCCCAGGGCCTGGTCAAACCCACCACACCGGGCAGCAACTCGTTTCACGGCGGCCTCGACCTGAGCCACGCCAGCGGCCTGTACTTCGGCCAGTTCTCTCCGAGCATGGGCCTGTCGCCCGCGAGCAAACTGGAAGTCGATTCCTACATGGGCTTCAAGCGCCCGTTCGACCAGACCCTGGGCTATGAACTGGGGATGATTCACTACAGCTACCCCAAGCTGAGCCCCCTCGACAGCCAGGAGTTCTACGGCGGCCTGAACCTGCTGGGCAATCGGTTTGGCGTGTCACTGGGCAATGACCCCGACCGTCGCGACAGCACCCTGTTTGCCGACCTGGGCGGCACCCAGCCGTTTGGCATTGGCGTGAGCATGAAGTACACCACTCATCAGTTGGGCGCCCCGGCCTCGGTGGAGGGCGGCTCTATCCGCAGTTTCAGCGACTGGTCGGTGAAATTTTCCCGACCGTGGATGGGCATGGACCTGGACCTGATCTACAGCGACTCCAACCTCAACGGCAGCGACTGCTCGGCCTACTCCGGACACAATTCGCAATGTGATGGCCTGTTGACCCTAAAGGCCGAGCGGTCGTTTTATTGATGGGCTGAACTGTCACGCCCCCGGCGGGTTCAGATGAACATCCCTGGTCTGCGCAAGGACTCGCCCATGCTGCGTCGGTTAAGAATCCTGGCTGCTTTACTGGTCCTGAGTGTCCTGCTTGCCGGCTGCAACCGCGTGGGCCTGGCCTATCGCAATCTCGACGTGATCATCCCCTGGACCCTCAACGACTACCTGGACATGAACGCCGGGCAGAAAAGCTGGTTCAACGACACGCTCAAGGAACACCTGGCCTGGCACTGCACCACCCAATTACCTGGCTACCTGGACTGGCTCGACCGCCTGCAGCAGATGGTCGACAGCCACCAGGTCAGTGACGCCGCCCTGCAAGCCCACGCCCTTGAAGCCAAGCAAGCAATCGCCGACGTCGCCCGGCAAATCACCCCATCAGCCATCGAGTTGCTGCGCGGGCTGGATGAGCAGCAAGTGCGCGAGATGGATGCCGCGCTGACCAAGGACCTGGGCAAACGCCAGGACGAATACCTCAAGCCGCCCCTGGAGCGACAGATCAAGGAGCGTAGCGAGCGCATGAGCAAGCGCCTGGATGCCTGGCTAGGCCCACTGAGCGCCAGCCAGCAAGAGCGTGTGCTGGCCTGGTCCACTGCCCTCGGCGCGCAGAACCAGCAATGGATCGGCAACCGCGCCCATTGGCAGGCGCAGTTCATCGCCGCAGTCAATCAACGGGCCAGCAGCGACTTCCCACGCAAGATGGAGCAGTTGCTGGTGGACCGTGAAAGCCTGTGGACCGCGGACTATCGCCAGGCCTATGCCCAGACCGAAGCCGCAGCCCGCAGCCTGCTGGTGGACGTGATGGCCGAAAGCACGGTGCAACAACGCCAGAAGCTGGTGCAGAGAATCGCTAAGGTGCGCAGCGATTTCCAGGCACTCAAGTGCCTCAAGGGCAGCGCGGCCTAGACGTCTACACCTCCCTCAGAACCACAGGCGCACGCCCAGGATGGTCAGCTCGGTGCGCACTCTACCGGTGATATTGACTGCGGCCTGGCCGATAGACAGATGCCCGCCAGCACACCCGGTTGCCCGGGGCTGTACAAGATTACCGATTTGACAGTTGCAGCCGGTTCAGGCGATTTGCGCCTTGGCCGCCACCATCTCGAACGTCGCCGGGTCCAGCGCGTCGGCCTGCTCGTCGAGCACTTGGCGCGGGTGATCGTTACCCGGGATGGCGCTGTCGATCAATGCCAGCAGCTGCGCGCCCAAGGGCGTCAAAATGAAATTCTCGCCGTTGCCGCCCTCGTCTTCAGGCCGGGACTCGATAAAGCCGCGCTTGAACAACAGCGCTTCGTAATCGGCGGCGGTCTTTTTCAACGCATCCAGATCGCCAGTGAACTCGCCGGCCGTGGCCTTATCGGCCGCTTCCTGTTCGGCATATTTGCGCGGGGCAAAGCTGCCCTCGCCGTTCTGTACTTCATGCAACAGACGTTCGATCAGATCCCAATTGTAAGTGCTCATCCTGAATCCTCCTGCAGGCACACCGACTGGGTGCCTTCAAAAGTTGTGACCTGTGGCGGCTGCGGGCGTTCAGCCGGGTAGACAGGCGTGATTGCACTGAACTTTTCACAGGCCAGCCCTCTCAACCGGGTATCACCGCCAAGGAGGTCTACCCCATGAAAACCCTGATGCAACTGGCTGTCGCCGCCGCCCTGTTGAGCGCCCTGCCCGCCTGGGCCTGTACCCCGGAAGAAGCCACGGAAAAACGCGAACAACTGGCCAAGGAAGTCAGCACCCTCACCCAGCAGAACCCGACCAAGGCCAAGGAAATCAACGACGAGCTGCAGCAGATGGACCTGGACACCGAAAGTGCGAAATTTCCCGACAAGTGCCAGTTGATCGAGGCGCGACTCAAGGAGTTGAAGGAAGCGGCGGCCAAGGCGAAAAACTGAGAGCATAAAAAAACCGGACATTGTCCGGTTTTTTAGTGCGCTGGCGTATTACTCGGCAGCCGGTGCTTCTGGCTTGCGGCGCTTGAGCGGCGCCATGCCGTCCTTGCTGACCAACGACAGGTTGTCGGTCTTCGGCCGGTTGGCGATCTTGCGCTTGGTCGGCGACTTGGCGCCGGTTTTCTTCTTGTCGCCCTTGGCGTCGACCTTTTTCTTCTTCACGCCCACGGCCTTGCCCGAAGCCTTGACCTTCTTCGGCCCGGTGTAGGTGCCTTTGACTTCCTTGATGGTGCGGCGCTCGAACGACTGCTTGAGGTAGCGCTCGATGCTCGACATCAGGTTCCAGTCGCCATGGCAGATCAGCGAGATGGCCAGGCCATCGTTGCCGGCACGCCCGGTACGGCCGATACGGTGCACATATTCGTCGCCGCTGCGCGGCATATCGAAGTTGATCACCATGTCCAGGCCTTCCACGTCCAGGCCGCGGGCGGCGACGTCGGTGGCTACCAGAATCTTCACGCCGCCCTGCTTGAGGCGGTCGATCGCCAGCTTGCGGTCCTTCTGGTCCTTCTCACCGTGCAACACAAACGCCTTGTACTCCTGCGCCACCAGGCGCCCGTAGATCCGGTCGGCCATGGCACGGGTGTTGGTGAACACGATGGCTTTCTGATAAGTCTCGTTGGCCAGCAGCCAGTTGAGAATCTGCTCTTTATGCACATTGTGGTCAGCGGTGACGATCTGCTGGCGGGTGGTGGAGTTCAGGTCGCTGACGTTATTGACCTGCAGGTGCTCAGGGTTGTTCAGGACCTTGGCGACCATCTCGCGCAGGGTCGAGCCGCCGGTGGTGGCGGAGAACAGCATGGTCTGCTGGCGGTTGACGCACTCTTCGACGAGGCGCTGCACGTCGTCGGCAAAGCCCATGTCGAGCATGCGGTCGGCTTCGTCCAGCACCAGCACTTCGACTTCCTTGAGGTCCAGGTTGCCGGCGTTCAGTTGCTCGATCATCCGCCCAGGGGTACCGATCAGGATATCCGGGACCTTGCGCAGCATGGCGGCCTGGACCTTGAAGTCTTCGCCCCCGGTGATCAGGCCGGACTTGATGAAGGTGAACTGCGAGAAGCGTTCCACTTCCTTCAAGGTCTGCTGGGCCAGCTCACGGGTAGGCAGCAGGATCAGGGTCTTGATGCTGACGCGGATCTTGGCCGGGCCGATCAGACGGTTGAGGATCGGCAGGACGAAAGCGGCGGTCTTGCCACTCCCGGTTTGAGCCGTCACCCGCAGGTCACGCCCTTCGAGCGCGAGCGGGATGGCCGCTGCTTGCACAGGCGTAGGCTCGACAAATTTAAGCTCGGCCACGGCTTTGAGCAGGCGTTCGTGCAGGGCGAATTGGGAAAACACGGGTGCTACCTCGAAGAAATACAAAAAATCAGCTGCATAGGGTAACGGTTTCGGGCGCTCAGGCCGAGTTTCTTTACGCGAAGTGGGCCAAACAGATGGTTTTTTGTCAGGTGATTTGTCTGCCTGCACAACTTTGCAGCACTTAAATGCTCTAATCGCCCCGTCATGTCTTACAGAAGAATCGCGTTAAACCATGGATATCAAACAGCTCTGGCTCAACGTCCAAGACCTCTGGGGTGCCCTGGACCAACATCCGCTACTGCATTCAAGCCTGGCTTTGCTGGTGCTGCTGGTGGTGGCCCTGCTGGTCGGACGGGTGGCACGCTACCTGATCCTGCATGCGGTCAAGTTGCTCGGCCGCCAACCTGCCCTGCATTGGCTCAATGACCTGCGCCATAACAAAGTCTTCCACCGCCTGGCCCAGATGACGCCGTCGCTGGTGATCCAGTTCGGCCTGCACCTGGTGCCGGAATTGAGCAAGACCAGCACGCTGTTTATCGGCAACGTGGCGCTGGCGTTCACCATTCTGTTCCAGGTATTGGCCATGAGCGCCCTGCTCAACGCCCTGCTGGATATCTACGCACGCACCGAACATGCCCGCACGCGCTCGATCAAGGGCTATGTGCAACTGGCGAAAATGGTGCTGTTCGTGTTTGGCGCGATCATCATCGTTGCAACCTTGATCGACCGCTCGCCGCTGTTGCTGCTGTCAGGGCTGGGTGCGATGTCGGCGGTGATCCTGTTGGTCTACAAGGACACGCTGCTGTCATTTGTCGCCAGTGTGCAATTGACCAGCAACGACATGCTGCGGGTCGGCGACTGGATCGAAATGCCCCAGGTCGGCGCCGATGGCGATGTGGTGGACATCACCTTGCATACGGTCAAGGTGCAGAACTTCGACAAGACCATCGTCTCGATCCCCACCTGGCGCCTGATGTCCGAATCGTTCAAGAACTGGCGCGGCATGCAGGCCTCGGGCGGGCGGCGGATCAAGCGCAGCCTGTTTATCGACGCGGCCGGCGTGCGTTTTCTGCGTGATGATGAAGAAGTGCGGATGACCCAGGTCCACCTGCTGACCGACTACATCAGCCGCAAACAGGCAGAATTGAAGGCCTGGAACGAAGCCCAGGGCCACAGCGCGCAGTTGTCGGCCAACCGCCGGCGCATGACCAACCTGGGCACCTTCCGCGCCTATGCCCTGGCTTATCTGAAGAGCCATCCGGATATCCAACCGAACATGACCTGCATGGTGCGCCAGATGCAGACCACCTCCCAGGGTGTGCCCCTGGAAATCTACTGCTTTACCCGCACCACGGCGTGGGCGGATTACGAGCGGATCCAGGGGGATATTTTTGACTACTTACTGGCGGTGCTGCCGGAGTTTGGCTTGAGCCTGTATCAGCAGCCGAGCGGTAATGACCTGCGGGCCGGAGTGCTGCCGGCGGTGTTGGGTGCCAGTCATTTGCCGGTGCCGGAGAAGGCTACGCTCTAACCAGGCGCAAAGCAGCGCCCCTGTGGGAGCGGGCTTGCCCGCGATAACGGTGGGTCAGTCAACACATCTGTTACTGATCGTCCGCTATCGCGGGCAAGCCCGCTCCCACCTTTGGGAACGATCATTGCCGGCTGAGCGGCGCCGGGCGAATGCCCAACCGGCTGATCCACACCGCCGCCACAATCACCGCCCCGCCCAGGAACAGGCGCCCCAGCGGCTCATGCTGGTTCCAGATCAGCAGATTGAGCAGCAGCCCCACCGGCACATGCAGGTTGTTCATCACCGCCAGGGTGCCGCCGTTGACCAGGCAGGCGCCCTTGTTCCACCAGTACAGACCCAACGCAGTGCTGACCAGGCCCAGAAACAGCAACACACCCCACTGCAACGGTGCTTCAGGCAGGAAGTTGGCCTTGCCGAACAGCAGGAACGCCGGCAACACCACGGCCAATGCCCCCAGGTAGAAATAGCCAAAGCGCCGGTAGTGCGGCAGGTCGCTCGGGTGTCGTGCCACCAGGCGCCGGTACAGCACCTGCCCGGCGGCGTAGGTGAAGTTGGCCAGTTGCAGCAACAAAAAGCCCATGAAGAAGTCCGGGTTGATCTGGTCAAAGCGGATCACCGCCGCCCCCGCCACCGCCACCAGCGCGGCAATCAGCGCCCAGGGGTTGAAGCGCCGGTTCAACGCGTCTTCGATCAAGGTCACATGCAACGGCGTGAGGATGGTGAACAGCAACACCTCCGGCACCGTCAACACGCGGAAGCTCAAATACAGACACACGTACGTCACGCCGAACTGCAACGCGCCGATCAGCAGCATGCCGCGCATGAACGCAGGCTCCACCGAGCGCCAGCGGGTCAGGGGGATAAACACCAGCCCGGCCAGCAGCACGCGCACCAGCACGGCGAAATAGCTGTCGACATGACCCGCCAGGTATTCGCCGATCAGGCTGAAGGAAAACGCCTGGATCAGCGTGACAATCAGTAAGTAGCCCATGTGCGCCTCATATTCGAATGGGCGCGACATTAGCGTCTTTCACGGCGGGGCGAAACTCGGCGCAAAAAAAACCCGACCTCGCTAAAGCGGCAGTCGGGCAGGAGCACTCAGGAGCAACAAGTGCAAAGGGAGGTTCGATACGCGTACTTGAAGGGTTGCGTGGAGCTATAAAAACACCGTGCGATTATCTGGCGATTAACGCGTCAGGCAACCTGTGCCAGCAGGGCCTTGGCGTGGTTCAAGCCCTTTTCCTGGAAGTCGCCACCCAGGTTCACCCCTTCGGCGTGGATAAAGGTCACATCATGGATCCCGATAAAACCCATGACCTGGCGCAGATACGGTTCCTGATGATCGCTGCTCGCGCCGGTGTGGATGCCACCACGGGCGGTCAGCACAAACGCGCGCTTGCCGGTCAACAGGCCCTGGGGACCGGTGGCGGTGTACTTGAAGGTCACGCCGGCCCGCAACACATGGTCAAGCCAGGCCTTGAGGGTGCTGGGGATGGCGAAGTTGTACATCGGCGCGGCCATCACCAGCACATCGGCGGCCAGCAGTTCGTCGGTCAGGTGGTTGGAGCGCTCCAGGGACGCCTGCTCATCCACGCTGCGCTGCTCGGCCGGCTTCATCCAGCCGCCCAACAGGTTGGCGTCCAGGTGCGGCACTGGGTTGACGGCTAGGTCGCGCACGGTGATCTGATCGGCCGGATGGGCCGCCTGCCATTGGCTGATGAACTGTTGGGTCAGTTGGCGGGAAATAGAATCCTGCTGGCGGGCGCTGCTTTCGATGATCAGAACGTTAGACATGGCTTTGTAAGCTCCATCGGTAATTGCTGTAAGTCGATGGAGTGAAGGTTAAACAGAGCCCATTCGATAAAAAAGCGCAAAAAACTGCTATAACCCATCTATAAAGTTGTTTATAAGCGGGGCATGGCCAAGGCCCCGCAGCGAATTATTTGGGTTCGCAGGTCAGTTTGATCCGCATCTTGATAATCGCGCGGCTGAACTTGACCGTAGTGTTGGTGCTTTTCCCGGCAGGGACCGTGACCTTGCGCACCCGCGCTGGCTCCGGGCCATTGGTAAACGCGACCGTACACGCAGCGTCATTGCTGCCGTAGTTACTGAGCTGGATGGAGCTGATATCACCGTCAACATCGGAAGCGTTGTAGTCGATGCTGACCCCCTTGATCGACTTTGACACGTCGATCGGATAGGCGAACGCGCTCAACGGCAACAGTGCCAGCAATACACAACAGAATTTTCTCATTCGGCAGTCTCCAATAAGGACCGCCAGCTTAGGACAAGAGGAGCTCATCTTGAAAGCGCCCCGCGTGACCCTTGATCAATGGCGCACGTTGCAAGCCGTGGTTGACCATGGCGGCTTCGCCCAGGCAGCCGAAGTGCTGCACCGCTCGCAATCCTCGGTGAGCTACACCGTGGCCCGCATGCAAGACCAGTTGGGCGTGCCTCTGTTGCGCATCGACGGGCGCAAGGCCGTGCTCACCGAGGCCGGCGAGGTGCTGTTGCGCCGCTCCCGGCAACTGGTCAAAAACGCCAGCCAGTTGGAAGACCTGGCCCATCATATGGAACAAGGCTGGGAGGCCGAAGTACGCCTGGTGGTCGATGCCGCCTACCCCAACGCCCGCCTGGTGCGCGCCCTCACCGCCTTTATGCCGCAAAGCCGGGGCTGCCGCGTGCGCCTGCGCGAAGAAGTGCTGTCGGGTGTCGAGGAGCTGCTGATTGAAGGCGTGGCCGACCTGGCAATTAGCGGCTTCAGCATTCCCGGCTACCTGGGCACGGAAATGAGCGACGTGGAATTTGTCGCCGTGGCCCACCCTGAACACCCGCTGCACCGGCTCAACCGCGAACTGAGCTTCCAGGACCTGGAAAGCCAGATGCAGGTGGTGATCCGCGACTCCGGTCGCCAGCAACCGCGGGACGTCGGCTGGCTCGGCGCCGAGCAGCGCTGGACCGTGGGCAGCCTGGCCACCGCCGCCGCCTTCGTCGGCAGCGGCCTGGGGTTTGCCTGGCTGCCCCGGCACATGATCGAGCGTGAGCTCAAGGAAGGCCTGCTCAAGCAACTGCCCCTGGAGCAAGGCGGCAGCCGCCACCCCACGTTCTACCTGTACTCGAACAAGGACAAGCCCCTGGGCCCGGCCACGCAGATTCTGGTCGAGCTGCTGCGCACCTTCGACACTGCACCGCTGGACGCACCCTTTGCCGCTCCCCGGCAAGCCTGACACGGAGTTCACCCATGGCCTATTTCGAACATGAAGGTTGCACCCTGCATTACGAGGAATATGGCCACGGCGTGCCACTGATCCTGATCCACGGCCTGGGCTCCAGTTGCCAGGATTGGGAACTGCAAATCCCCGTGTTGTCCCGGCATTACCGCCTGGTGCTGCTGGATGTGCGCGGTCACGGACGCTCCGACAAACCCCGGGAGCGCTACAGCATCGCCGGCTTTACCGCAGACCTGGTGGCGTTGATCGAACACCTGCAACTGCCCGCTGCCCATGTGGCCGGCCTGTCGATGGGCGGGATGATCGCCTTTCAACTGGCGGTCGACCAACCGCAGTTGCTCAAGAGCCTGTGTATCGTCAACAGCGCGCCCGAGGTCAAGGTGCGCAGCGCCAATGATTATTGGCAATGGGCCAAGCGCTGGGGCCTGGCCCGCGTGCTCAGCTTGAATACCATCGGCAAGGCGCTGGGCGACCGGTTGTTCCCCAAACCCGCACAGGCCGACCTGCGGCGCAAAATGCGCGAACGCTGGGCAAGAAACGACAAACGTGCTTACCTCGCCAGCTTCAATGCCATTGTGGGCTGGGGCGTACAGGAACGACTTTACAGAATCGCCTGTCCAACCCTGGTCATCAGCGCCGACCACGACTACACCCCAGTGGCGCAAAAAGAAATCTATGTAAAACTGCTGCCTGATGCGCGGTTGGTGGTGATCGAGGATTCGCGTCACGCGACACCGCTGGACCAACCCGAAACCTTCAACACAACCCTGCTCGATTTTCTCAAGACAGTCGAAACCACTTCCCAGGATCACTGACCCATGCTGAAAAAAATCGCCGTTTTTGCCGGTTCTGTTCTGTTTGCTGCCAACCTGATGGCGGCCACGCCGGCCAAGGCACCACACGTATTGATCTCCACCACCAATGGCGACATCGAAATCGAACTGGATCCGGTCAAGGCGCCGATCAGTACCGAGAACTTCCTGTCCTACGTCGACAAGGGCTTCTACACCAACACCATTTTTCATCGGGTGATCCCGGGTTTTATGGTGCAAGGTGGCGGGTTCACCCAGCAGATGTCGCAAAAGCCTACTGAAGCGCCGATCAAGAACGAAGCCAGCAACGGCTTGCATAACGTGCGCGGCACCTTGTCCATGGCCCGCACCAGCAATCCGAACTCGGCCACCAGCCAGTTCTTTATCAACGTGGCCGACAACGCCTTCCTCGACCCAGGCCGCGATGCGGGCTACGCGGTGTTCGCCAAAGTGGTCAAGGGCATGGACGTGGTCGATATCATCGTCAACTCGCAAACCACTACCAAACAAGGCATGCAAAACGTGCCTATCGACCCTGTCCTGATCAAGTCGGCCAAGCGCATCGACTAAGGTTCACAGGGAGTTGCGCGCGCTGCCCACAAAGCTGCGCGCGTCTTTAACAAGGAGAGCCCGCCCGGCGGGCGTCAGACCTAATGCTCTATCGTCGTTTTGAACAACTGATCGACATCTTCCGCGACGCTCCCAGCGCGGCACCTCCGGATAAAGTCCTACCCTTCTACCTCTATTACCTGCGCCAGGTGTGGCCGTGTTTTGCCGCGCTGTTGGTGGTGGGCCTGATCGGCGCGCTGATTGAAGTGGCGCTGTTCAGCTACCTGAGCCGCATCATCGACCTGGCCCAAGGCACGCCGCCGGCCAACTTTTTCCAGATCCACGCCACCGAATTGATCTGGATGGCCGTGGTCGCCCTGCTGCTGCGCCCGATCTTCGGTGCCCTGCACGATTTGCTGGTGCACCAGACCATCAGCCCCGGCATGACCAGCCTGATCCGCTGGCAGAACCACAGCTATGTACTCAAACAGAGCCTGAACTTCTTCCAGAACGATTTCGCCGGGCGTATTGCCCAGCGCATCATGCAGACCGGCAACTCGCTGCGCGACTCGGCCGTGGCCGCCGTCGATGCCATCTGGCACGTAGCAATCTACGCCATCAGCTCCCTGGTGCTGTTCGCCGAAGCCGACTGGCGCCTGATGATCCCGCTGGTCACCTGGATCATCGCCTACAGCCTGGCGCTGCGCTACTTCGTGCCACGGGTCAAGGAACGCTCGGTCATCTCGTCCGAGGCGCGCTCCAAATTGATGGGCCGCATCGTTGATGGCTACACCAATATCACCACCTTGAAGCTGTTCGCCCACACCCAGTCCGAACAGGAGTACGCCAAGGAAGCGATCATCGAGCAGACCGAAAAAACCCAGCTGGCCAGCCGCGTGGTCACCAGCATGGACGTGGTCATCACCACCATGAACGGCCTGCTGATCGTCACCACCACCGGCCTGGCCCTGTGGCTGTGGACGCAGTCGCTGATCTCGGTCGGTGCCATTGCCCTGGCCACCGGCCTGGTGATCCGCATCGTCAACATGTCCGGCTGGATCATGTGGGTGGTCAACGGCATTTTCGAGAACATCGGCATGGTCCAGGACGGCCTGAAAACCATCGCCCAACCGCTGGCGGTGATCGACCGCGAAAACGCCCCGCGCCTGAGCGTGCCCCACGGCGAAGTGCGCTTCGAACAGGTCGACTTCCACTATGGCAAGAGCAGCGGCATCATCGGTGGCCTGAACCTGGTCATCAAACCGGGGGAGAAGATCGGCCTGATTGGCCCGTCCGGTGCCGGCAAATCGACCCTGGTCAACCTGCTGCTGCGCCTCTACGACCTGCAAGGCGGACGCATCCTGATCGACGGCCAGAACATTGCCGAAGTGGCCCAGGAAAGCCTGCGCGAACGCATCGGCATGATTACCCAGGACACCTCGCTGCTGCACCGCTCGATCCGCGACAACTTGCTGTATGGCAAGCCCGATGCCACTGACCAAGAGCTCTGGGACGCGATCCGCAAGGCCCGCGCCGACGAATTTATCCCGCTGCTGTCGGACGCCGAGGGCCGGATTGGCCTGGATGCCCACGTCGGTGAGCGCGGGGTGAAACTCTCCGGCGGGCAACGCCAGCGCATCGCTATCGCCCGGGTCCTGCTCAAGGACGCACCGATCCTGATCATGGACGAAGCGACCTCGGCCCTGGACTCGGAAGTGGAAGCGGCCATCCAGGAAAGCCTGGAAACCCTGATGCAAGGCAAGACGGTGATCGCCATCGCTCACCGCCTGTCCACGATTGCCCGAATGGACAGGTTGGTGGTCCTGGAAAAAGGCCAGATCGCCGAGAGTGGCAGCCATGCCCAGTTGCTGGCACATGGCGGCCTGTACTCGCGATTGTGGCAGCACCAGACCGGAGGTTTCGTAGGTATCGACTGATTTCGGACTACTAACGGCGCTATCAATTCCGAACAATTCTGACAGTTTTTTCTATCTTGCTGGCCGTGTATCACAATCCTGCTGTACTGCAATCAGGGTCCAGGAGGGCCCTGACATCAGACTGCAGGGAAGCATCACACCCGTTGATTTAGAAGGACGCGTTCATGTCTCTGTTCAGACGTTCCGTTACGGAAGGGTTGGGTACGTTTTGGCTGGTGTTGGGTGGCTGCGGGAGTGCCGTTCTGGCCGCAGCCTTCCCGGATGTCGGAATCGGCCTGTTGGGTGTATCGCTGGCCTTCGGGCTTACCGTGTTGACCATGGCATTTGCCATTGGCCATATCAGCGGCTGTCACCTCAACCCGGCGGTCACCGTGGGCTTGGTGGTCGGCGGCAGGTTTGCGGCCAAGGAGATGCCTGCGTATATCGTCGCGCAAGTCATTGGCGGCGTGGTGGCAGCGGCCTTGCTGTACTTCATTGCCAGCGGCAAACCGGGTTTCGAACTGGCGGCGGGGCTGGCATCCAATGGTTACGGTGAACATTCGCCGGGCGGCTATTCAATGGCGGCGGGGTTTGTCACTGAACTGGTGATGACCGCGATGTTCGTGCTGATCATCCTCGGCGCCACCGACCGTCGTGCGCCTGCTGGCCTGGCGCCAATCGCCATTGGCCTGGGGCTGACGCTGATCCACCTGATCTCCATTCCGGTCACCAACACCTCGGTCAACCCGGCCCGCAGCACCGGCCCTGCGCTGATTGTCGGCGGGTGGGCAATCCAGCAACTGTGGCTGTTCTGGCTGGCGCCGATCCTTGGCGCGGTGATCGGTGGCATCACCTACCGTTGGTTGGGCAAGGAAGAAAAGGCCTGATCCAACTGCGACGCACCTTGTAGACGCTGGCTTGCCGGCGATAACGGACTCCCTGCCAGCACATCATGGGCAGACACACCGTCATCGCCGGCAAGCTGGCTCCTACACCTGTCGATAAGGCAACGCCAAACGCGCCTCCTCGGCATACGCCAGAATCCCCACCCGCTCGCGTTCCAGGAAATCCGCCACAGCGGTTTTCAAGCCTGGATGGCGCAAGTAGTGCCAGGAATGGGTAATCACCGGCTCAAACCCACGAATCAACTTGTGCTCGCCCTGGGCCCCGGCGTCGAAACGCTGCAGGCCATTGGCGATCGCGTAGTCCATGCCTTGATAGAAGCAGGTCTCGAAATGCAGCCGGTCAAATTCGCCCAGGCAGCCCCAATAGCGGCCATATAGGCTGTCGCCGCCGACCAGGCTGAACGCCATGGCCACCGGCCGCGCCCCTTGCTTGGCCAGCACCACCCGTATCGCCTGCGGCATGCGTTCGGCCAGCAGGCTGAAAAACGCGCGAGTCAGGTACGGCGACTGCCGGCGCACGGCGTAGGTGTTGGCGTAGCAGGCGTAGACAAAATCCCACTGGGCCTCGCTCAGCTCATGACCTTGCAGCCACTCGAACTCGATGCCCTGCCCCGCGACCTGTTCGCGCTCCTTGCGCATCTGTTTGCGTTTGCGCGAACTCAGGGCGTCAAGGAAGTCCTGGAAGTCGCGATAACTGCGGTTCTGCCAGTGGAACTGGCAACCCAGACGCGCAAGCCAACCGGGTTGCTGGCCCAGGGCAGCATCGGCCAGGGCATCGGTGAAGTTGATATGGGCACTGGAAAGGCCTTCGATTTCCAGGTAACCAGGCAGGCTCTGGAGCAACTCCAGGCCGTCCGCACCATTGGCCACCAGCAAGCGCGGCCCGCTGACCGGGCTGAAAGGCACTGCTGTCAGCAGTTTGGGGTAGTACTCGATGCCCGCGCGTGCGCAAGCGTCAGCCCAGCCATGGTCGAACACGTATTCGCCATAAGAGTGCCATTTGCGGTAGCTGGGCAGCGCCGCCACCAGCCGCTCTCCCTCGTAATGCAGCAAGTGCTCCGGCTGCCAGCCAGAATGCCGGCCAAGGCTGGCACTGTCTTCCAGCGCACTGAGGAAGGCATGGCGCAGAAACGGCTGATCCTCGGGGACCAACGCGTTCCATTCATCAGGCGATACTTCGGACAGGCTATTCAAACGTTTCAACGGCATGCCATTCCCCGACGGTAAACGCTCGCTTACGATATTCAGGCCATTCTGACAGAACCCGCCGCCCGCGCGGGCAGCAAAAAAAAACCCCGCCAATCGGCGGGGTAAAAAAGAGGATCGCGCTTTAACGGATGAAGAAAGAGCGCGTTGGAGCGGTATGACCGTTGCTTAGAACACGTACTGCACACGACCGACGATGGAATCACCGCTGTCATCGCCATTGGCGTTGGTGATCTTGTCGGTGCTGACCTTGCTGTAGTTCAGGGACAGCTTGACCGCTTCGTTGGCGTACCAGTTCACACCCAGGGTGTTGACGTTGGCCTTGGCATCGCCGGTTTCGCGGGTAGCGCTGCTGACGACGATGTTTTTGTCGTCAACCTTGATGTTGTCGTAGCGGTAGAACACTTCCCAGGCGCCGTACTGCTTGTTCTCTGGCTTGATGGCGTCGAACTTGCCGCCGTCGAGCTTGTAGGCACGGGATTCGCCGGTCAGGGTGTAGGCCAGTTGGCCGTAGAAACCGCTGGTTTTCACGTCCTGGTAGGCATTGCTGTCAGCTTTCATCTTGCGGCTCAGGGCTTCAGCCTGCACCGAGAATGGACCGCTGGCGAAGGCAAATTCACCCCCGAATACCGTGTCGGTATCGTAGGCGCCAACCGCCGTCAGGTTGCTGGCGTTCAGGCCCACACCACCGCCGAAGGTCGCGCGGTTGCCGTTGGAGCCGGCATCGTTACCACCGGTAGTCGCCACGCCACGGGCGCCGAGACGCGGACGGATCCGCGAGTCGAAGGCGGCGTCGTTCAGGTCACGTGCCGCCAGGTTCAAGCCGAAGTGCAGGACGTTGCCGCCTTTGTTCATCGGTGCCAACACGATACGGCCGTTGAATTGCTTCACGCCCTTGCCGTCTTCGTCGTTGATGTCCTTGGAAGCCAGGCTGGCGGAACCGTAGAACATATCAGCCGCAGTGCCGCTGACTTGGATGCCCATGCCGTTTTCGTGGGTGTTGACCCAGTCTGCAACCTCGTAAGCCGAGTTACGCTCCATGGCGGTGATCCACTTGGAGCTGGTGGCTTTTTCCAGACCGAAATCCGGGTCAAAGCGACCGACGCGGATGGTCACCGGCTTGAAGCCCACATAGGACATGGACGCTTCGTCGAAGTAACCGTCGTCGGAGTTACCCGAGTTGTGGGAGAAGTCGTAGTTGAGCTGGTATTTGAAATCCTTGTAGACGGTGCCACCCAGTTCCAGGAAGGCGCGACGGAAGTAAGCAGCGTCGCCCGAGTCACCGTTCTTGGTGTAAAAGCCGTCAAATGTGCCGTAATCGGCTTGCAAGCGACCACCCAGCTTGAAGCTGAAGTTCTGGTCGGTGGTAGCAACCTCAAGGCCGCCCTTGGTTTTGACAACGATATCGGCGCCGTCAGTAGTGACAGTACCAGCGAAAGCCTGGGCGGTAACGGCCAGGGCCAGGGCGCTGGCCGCGAAACCGGCGAAGTGCTTACGGATCATCGAAGAATTCCCCTAATTGGTGGTCTTTTGCGTTGGAAAACACACGGGTTCTGGCCCGCTGGTGTTGGGAGGGGATCTTGGCGAGGGGATATTTCAGACAAGTTGCCGCAAGATAAATATTTTATTACAGGGGAACTTTCTTACAACCACCGGGAATAAGCGCAACGCTACGGCCGGCGTGGGTTTGAGCAGAAAAAGTACGAGAAATGCCAGGTGAAAAAAAGGTGAAAAAAACTTACAAACCTGCAATGTTTTTCACCGAAAGGCTTTTCAACGACGTAAAAAAGCCCACGACAATGACGTCGCAGGCCTTGGGAAGTGCAGACAGCTCTGGGGTCAGGAGTTGCGTTTACGCTCCGAAGCCAGGCGTTCAGCCAACGCCTCGGCATCGCTCACCGGCGGTTCGGGCAGGAGGCGCAAGGTGGCCTGCATCAGGCGCATCTGGCGAATGAAGCGCCGGCAATTGGCACAAAACATCAAGTGATGGCGCATCAACAGGCGCTCACGAAAGGTCAGTTGCCCATCGAGAAAATCGCTGGAGCGCGCCACTTGTTCTTTGCAGGTCAACATTCGCCGGTTTCCTCGAAATGCTCCACCGTAGCGAAGACTTTAAGCCGCGCCCGGTGCAGCAGTACACGCACATTGGAGAGCGAGATCTGCAGAAGATTACAAATCTCCTCCAGCTCCAGCCCCTGGCGCTCGCGCAACAGCAGCACGCTGCTTTGCAGCTCGGAAAGGCTCAGTAAGGTGTGCTCCAGACACTCACGCAGCTCGTTTTCGGTGAGCAGCGCCTCGGGAGTGTCCTGGTGCCAGGCAAAGGGCGCGATCAGCCAATGCTCATCGCCGGCGGCAAAGCGCTCATCGCCGATGGTGCCGTGGGGCGACGGCAGGTCGTCCAGCAACACCTCGCGACGGTTCTGCTTGTAGCGCCCCTTGGCCGAGTTGGCGGTGATGGTCAGCAGCCAGGTCTTGAGGCTGGAACGCCCCTCAAACCGGGCAAGGCTGCGCACCACCGAGAGCCAGGCGTCCTGCACCACCTCGTCGGCATGGCGCTGGCCAACGATGGCGTAGGCCACTGCACGCATCGCACTCTGGTAGGTGGTGACCAACTCCTTGTAGGCCTGCTGCTCACCCTTGAGCAGGCGTTCAAGCAGGTGCGCGTCGTCGGCTGCTGCCATTCAAAACCTCATTGTGCAAGACGTGACCGCAATTGCCTGGTTCTTAGCGCTTGCGCAGGATCACGCTGCCAATCGAATACCCGGCGCCAAACGAGCTGAGTACCGCCAGCGCGCCCTTGGGCAGGTCGTCCTGGTAGGTGTGGAACGCAATCACCGAACCTGCCGAACTGGTGTTGGCGTAGGTATCGAGAATCACCGGCGCTTCTTCGATCTCGGCTTCACGGCCCAGCAGCTTCTTGACGATCAGATGGTTCATGCTCAGGTTGGCCTGGTGCAGCCAGAAGCGTTTCACATCGGTAACGCTCAACTGGTTTTCCGTCAGGTGCTGGCCGATCAATTCGGCAACCATCGGGCAGACATCACGGAAGACTTTGCGGCCTTCTTGCACGAAAAGTTTGTCTGGTGCACCAATCCCCTCTTCCGCCGCGCGGTTGAGGAAGCCGAAATTGTTGCGAATGGTATTGGAAAACTTGGTCAGCAACTTGGTGCTCACCACGTCGAACTGGTGCTCGGACGTCGCCAGGTCGGCACGCTCCAGAATCACCGCAGTCGCCGCGTCGCCAAAGATGAAGTGGCTGTCACGGTCACGGAAGTTCAGGTGGCCGGTGCAGATCTCCGGGTTGACCATCAGGATCGCCCGGGCCTGGCCCAGCTGGATGCTGTTGCAGGCGTTCTGGATACCGAAAGTCGCCGAAGAACACGCCACGTTCATGTCAAAACCAAAACCCTGGATGCCCAGGGCTTCCTGGACTTCGATGGCAATGGCTGGATAGGCGCGTTGCAGGTTGGAGCAGGCGACGATCACCCCGTCGATATCGGCGGCGGTCTTGCCGGCACGCTGCAGGGCTTGCTCGGCGGCGCCCACGGCCATCTGGCAGAGGATCGACCACTCGTCGTTGGAGCGCTCCGGCAGGCGGGGGGTCATGCGCTTGGGGTCGAGGATGCCGTCCTTGTCCATGACAAAACGGCTCTTGATACCCGAAGCCTTTTCGATAAAGGCGGCGCTGGATTCGGTCAACGCCTGAACGTCGCCCTGCTCGATGGCCACGGCGTTGTCGACATTGAACTGTTGAACGTAAGCATTGAAAGACTGCACCAGCTCTTCGTTGGAGATGCTGTTGGCCGGGGTGTACAGGCCTGTGCCGCTGATGACGACGTTATGCACGGTCGTTCCTCTAAATCTGTTCAGGCAGAAGGGATTGGTACCTTCGTACCAAACCGTAAGTCGCTCTAGTCCGCCGCGCGGACATCAAACGGGGAAACGCTTTGTCCCGGCGCGTCGAGGCTGATACAGCCAATCTAGACGATCCCGGCATTTATAGCGGCGAAGTTTGCCATAAACCGGGGGGTTTGGCGCCTGTCACGCGCACACCCGCCCCCGGCACTACAGGTCAAGGTTCGACCTGGCTCCACTGTTTGCTCAAGCGCTTATCGGAAATCGGTGCCTTGGTGCCCAACTGCTGGGCAAACAACGACACCCGGTATTCCTCCAGCCACCAGCGGTAAAGCGCCAGCTGCGGATCGCGCTTGCCTTCCTGGGTGTGCTTGTTCAGGCGCGTCTGGTACTGGCTCCACAGGCCACTCAACTCGCTGCTCCAGACCCGGTCCTTCTGCACTTGGCTGGGCAGTTTTTCCAGGCGTAGCTCGATGGCCTTGAGATAGCGCGGCAGTTCCTTGAACCACTGCGCCGGGGTTTCGCGCACAAAGCCCGGGTACACCAGGTTGCTTAGTTGCTGCTTGATATCGTTGAGTGCCACGGCCTGGGCCAGGTCGATCTTGCCCTTGAAACGTTTTTGCAGGCCATGCCACAGCTTCAATACTTCCAGGGTCAGGCGCGCCAGGCGTTCAGCGTGCTCGGTCCAGCTACCACGCTTGCGCTCGGCCAGGGCTGCCAGGCCCGCGCCATCCCGGGGCAGGCTGGCCTCGCCTTCCAGCACGCAGGTGTCGAGGCTGGCCAGCAAAATGTCTTCCACCAGGGCGTCGATACGTCCCAGCTCGCGGTACATCAGCCCCAGCTCGGTAAGGCCCGGCAGCTTGCCGCGCAGGAATTTTGCCGGTTCGGCCAATTGCTGCATCAACAAGCGCTGCAAGGCGCGGCGATGCTGGAACTCGGCTTCGGCGGCCGTGGAGAAACGTCCTTCCTTGACCGTGCCGTTTTCTTCTACCAGCGCCGGATACACCGTCATCGACAGGCCCGCAATCTTCTGCTGGGTAGTCTCGGCAACCGCCGCGAAGACCTTGGCCTCCACCGGCTGCTGGCTTTTGGCAGTTTGCGGCACTGCCAGGGCGGCCTGGCTGGCTTCGACAAACCGCGCAGTCAGCGCTGCCAGGTCGCGGCCCTCACCGAGGAACTTGCCCTGGGCATCGACCACTTCCATGTTCATCTTCAGGTGGTTTTCCACCTGCTGCGCGGCTTCGCTCCAGGCTTCGTCGCTGACCCGCGCGCCGGTCATGCGCAACAGCTCACGCCCCAGCGCCTGGGGCAGCGAGCCCTGGGCAAATTCGATCCGTTGCAGCGCGGCCTTGACGAAGTCCGGCACCGGCACGAAGTTCTTGCGCAAGGCCTTGGGCAGGTTGCGCACCAGGGCAATGCACTTGGCTTCGATCAGCCCGGGCACCAGCCACTCCAGGCGCTCGGCGGGCAAGGCCGGCAACAGCGGTGCGGGCACGCGCAAGGTCACACCGTCGCGCGGGTGGTTGGGTTCAAAGTGATAACTCAAGGCCAGGGCCAGGTCGCCCAGGTGCAAGGTGTCAGGGTAATGGGCGGCGGTGACTTCACTGGCTTCGCGGGCCAGCACGTCTTCTTCGCGCATGATCAGCAGTTGCGGGTCTTTCTGGCTGGTGATCTTGTACCAACTGTCGAAGGTCGCCGTCTGGTGGATCTCTGCCGGCAGGCGCGCGTCGTAGAAGGCGTACAGGGTTTCTTCGTCAGCCAGGATATCGCGGCGCCGGGCCTTGGCTTCCAGTTCGTCCAATTGCTCCAGCAGCTGTTGATTGGCAGTCAGGCACTTGGCCCGGGACTGGATCTCGCCACGCACCAGGCCTTCGCGGATAAACAGCTCGCGGGACACCACAGGGTCCACCGGCCCGTAATGCACGGGCCGGCGCCCCACCACTATCAGGCCGAACAGGGTGATCTGTTCAAAGGCCACGACCTGGCCGCGCTTCTTCTCCCAGTGGGGTTCGAAGTGGTTTTTCTTGATCAGGTGCCCGGCCAATGGCTCGATCCAGTCGGCATCAATCTTGGCCACCATGCGCGCATACAGCTTGGTGGTTTCCACCAGTTCGGCGGTCATCAACCATTGCGGGCGCTTCTTGCCGATGCCCGATGACGGATGAATCCAGAAACGCCGCTGGCGGGCGCCGAGGTAGTCGCCGTCTTCGGTTTTCTGGCCGATCTGGCTCAACAGGCCGGACAGCACCGCCTTGTGCAGTTTCGCGAAGTCCGCCGGTTCCTTGTTGACCGTCAACTGCATATCACGGCAGATCAGGCTCAACTGGCGATGGGAGTCACGCCACTCACGCAGGCGCAGGTAATTGAGGAAGTTCTTGCGGCACCAGTTGCGCAGCGGGCTGGCGGTCAGTTCCTGGCGCTGCTCTTCAAAGCCGCGCCACAGATTGACCAGCCCGGCGAAGTCCGAATCGGGATCCTTCCACTGCGCGTGGGCCTGGTCGGCCGCTTGTTGGCGCTCCGGCGGGCGCTCGCGCGGGTCCTGGATCGACATGGCACTGGCGACGATCAGCACTTCCTGCAAACTGCCGAGCTTGGCCGCTTCCAACAGCATGCGGCCCATGCGCGGGTCCACCGGCAGGCGCGCCAGTTGCCGGCCCAGGGGTGTCAGCTGGCTGTTACGGTCCACCGCCGAGAGTTCCTGCAGCAGGTTGAAGCCATCGCTGATGGCCTTGCCATCCGGCGGCTCGATAAACGGGAAGTCGGTGATTTCACCCAGGCGCAGGTGCAGCATCTGCAGGATCACCGCCGCCAGGTTAGTGCGCAGGATCTCCGGGTCGGTAAATTCCGGGCGCCCGATAAAGTCTTCTTCGCTGAACAGGCGCACACAAATGCCCGGCTCGACCCGACCGCAGCGGCCCTTGCGCTGGTTGGCGCTGGCCTGGGAAATCGCCTCGATCGGCAGGCGCTGGACCTTGGCCCGGTAGCTGTAGCGGCTGATGCGCGCGGTGCCGCTGTCGATCACATAGCGGATGCCCGGCACGGTCAGCGAGGTTTCCGCGACGTTGGTTGCCAGCACCACGCGCCGCCCCGGATGGGACTGGAAAATGCGCTGCTGCTCGGCCGGCGACAGGCGCGCGTACAACGGCAGGATTTCCGTGTGCTTGAGCTGGGCCTTGCGCAGCATATCGGCGGCATCGCGGATCTCGCGCTCACCGGGCAGGAACACCAGCACATCGCCTGGGCTCTTGCGCTCGCTGCGTTCAAAGGCGGCGATTTCATCGAGGGTGGCGAGGATTGCCTGGTCCACGGTCAAGTCGTCTTCGACGCGGTTGCCTTCCTCGTCCTGCTCCAGGGTCAGCGGGCGATACCAGGTTTCCACCGGGAACGTGCGCCCGGAGACCTCGACAATCGGCGCATCGTCGAAGTGCTTGGAAAAGCGCTCCAGGTCGATGGTCGCCGAGGTGATGATGACTTTCAGGTCCGGGCGGCGTGGCAGCAGGGTCTTCAGGTAACCAAGCAGGAAGTCGATGTTCAGGCTGCGCTCGTGGGCTTCGTCGACGATGATTGTGTCGTAGCGCTCGAGGTATCGGTCGTTCTGGGTTTCGGCCAGCAGGATGCCGTCGGTCATCAGCTTGATCAGGGTGTTGGCGTCGCTCTGGTCCTCGAACCGCACCTGATAGCCCACCAGCGCCCCCAGCGGTGTGGCCAACTCTTCCGCAACCCGGCTCGCCACACTGCGCGCGGCGATCCGCCGAGGCTGGGTATGGCCGATCAAACCGTACTGGCCGCGACCGATTTCCAGGCAGATCTTCGGCAACTGCGTGGTTTTACCCGAACCGGTCTCGCCCGCGATGATCAGCACCTGATGCTTGAGCAACGCCGCCTTGATCTCGTCGCGCTTGGCGGCGATGGGCAGGCTGTCGTCATAGCGGACCTGCGGCACGCTGGCCGCCCGCGCCGTGACCTGGGCACAGGACGCCTGCATGCGCGCCACCCACTGCGCCAGCTTCTCCTCATCGGGTTTCTTGCGCAGCTCAAGCAACTGCCGACGCAAGCGGTGGCGGTCGGCGAGCATGGCGTGATCGAGGTTTTTCAGGAGTTGGTCGATAGCGGGCGCTTGGTCAGTCATCAGGTACTTTGAAGGTCGTCTATTTATGCACGGCCGGCAATTGTGGCAGAAAAGCGCACACAACGTTAAAGGCCGCGTAAATCACGCGTGGGAGCTGTCGAGCCCCGGCGAGGCTGCGATGACGGCGGCACGGCCAACATCAATGCTGCCAGGCCCAGCGCTATCGCAGCCTCGCCGGGGCTCGACAGCTCCCACAGGGTTTAGCCCCTATTCGTTATCCAGGCCCTTGCGCCGATACGGGAACACATCAATCACCTTCCCCGCCCTAATCGCCTCCTGCAGGCCTTTCCAGTAGTCGGCGTTGTACAACTCGCCGTGCAGCTCATCGAACAAGCGCCGTTGCCCGGCATCGGCAAACAGAAATGGCGGGAACTCTTCGGGGAACACGTCCAGCGGGCCGATGGAGTACCAGGGCTCGGAGGCCATTTCATCTTCCGGGGTACGCGGTGCCGGGATATGGCGGAAGTTGGCTTCGGTGAGGAAGCAGATCTCGTCGTAGTCGTAGAACACCACGCGACCATGACGGGTGACGCCAAAGTTTTTCAGCAGCATGTCGCCGGGAAAAATATTCGCCGCCGCCAATTGCTTGATGGCCAGGCCGTAGTCTTCGAGGGCTTCGCGCACCTGGGCCTCGTTGGCGTTCTCCAGGTAGAGGTTGAGCGGAGTCATGCGCCGCTCGGTCCAGCAGTGGCGAATCAGTACCGTGTCGCCTTCCACCTCGACTGTGCCGGCAGCCACTTCCAGCAATTCGGCCAGGCATTCAGGCTCGAATTTGCTCAAGGGGAAACGGAAGTCGGCAAACTCCTGGGTATCGGCCATGCGCCCGACCCGGTCGACACTTTTTACCAGGCGGTACTTCTCGATCACCGTGGCGCGGTTGACGTTTTTCGATGGTGAGAAACGGTCCTTGATGATTTTGAACACCGTGTTGAAACCCGGCAGGGTGAACACGCTCATGACCATCCCGCGCACGCCCGGGGCCATGATGAACTGGTCATCGGTGCTGGCCAGGTGGTTGATCAGCGCCCGGTAGAACTCCGACTTGCCGTGTTTGTAGAAGCCGATGGAGGTGTACAGCTCGGCGATGTGCTTGCCCGGCAGGATGCGTTTGAGAAAGCCGATGAATTCCGCCGGCACCGGCACATCCACCATGAAATAGGAGCGGGTGAACGAGAAGATGATCGACACATCGGCTTCATCGGTGATCAGCGCGTCGATGCGGATACCCTGCCCTTCGCGGTGCAGCAGCGGAATCACCAGCGGCCACTGTTCATCGCGGGTGTAGAGGCGGCCCACCAGGTACGCGCCCTTGTTGCGATAGAGCACCGAGGAAAACAGCTCGACGTTGAGGTCCGGATCCTTGCACACCCAGTCCGGCAGGTTCTCGCGCAGTTGTGCTTCAAGGCGCTGCAGGTCGGCGGGCAGGTCGGCGTAGGGCTCGCTGAAGCGGTAGTCGCTGAAGATCTGCTCGAGCATGCCCGCCAGTTGGCCCTGGGGCTTGTAGGTACGGGTTTGCGCAGCACGGGCGCGGCGCAGGCTCGGGCGGGTGGTATGGATGAACATGCAGCCGTCGCTGATCAGGTCGTGACTGAACAGCCCGCAAAAGATCGAGTTGTACCAGGTCTCGGACAGCTCATCGTCAAACCGCAGGTCGATCAGGCTGATATAGGCACTCTTGACCAGGGGCCAGGACTGGATATCCAGCAGCGCGCCCTCGTCGAAGGTGGCCCGCAAACGCGTGGTGACTTCGCCGACCTTCTCTTCATACAGGTTGATCCGCGCCGCCGAGGCAGTTTGCGCCTCTTGCCACTGGGCCTTTTCAAAACGCTCACGGGCGCCGTCGGTGATCTGGCGAAAGTGTTCGCGGTAATCGTCGAAGCCATCGAGGATCATCTGGGCGATGGACTGCGCGGTGTCGATGGCAGACGTTTGCTGCGGCATGTCGGAGACCTCTGCGGGCATTCGGAAGACCTGAGATTAGCCAGTGTCCGCAGCCAGGAGAAGTACAATTTTTGCTGGGAGCTGTGTCCCGGATAGAGGGGCGTCAAACCCTGGCCGTGCACCTCAGGGGCTGGGTGACGCGCTTTATTGTGCAGTGGATACGTAAAAGATTGTGTCAGGCAGGCCCCTGGGCAACACTCTCGCCCTGGTTAAGAAGGAGTTGTCCGTGAGACCTGTCGACACCCTGTACCTGCTGGTACTGGCCGCCATCTGGGGCGCGAGCTTTTTGTTCATGCGAATCATCGCACCGGAAATCGGTACGCTGCCCACGGCGTTTTTCCGCGTTTCGATAGCCGCCGCCGGCCTGCTGGTGATCCTGGCCCTACTGCGGGTGCGCTGGGACTTCCAGGGCAAGTTCAAGACCGTGCTGTTGCTGGGGGTGATCAACTCGGGGATCCCCGCCACCATGTATTCGGTGGCGGCCCAGGTCTTGCCGGCGGGTTATTCGGCGATTTTCAATGCGACGACGCCGTTGATGGGGGTGTTGATTGGCGGGCTGTTTTTCCATGAACGGCTGACCCCCTCGAAGATCGCCGGGGTGTGCCTGGGGCTGTTCGGCGTAGGCATCCTGACGCGGGCCGGGCCGGTGGCATTTGACCTGGAACTGCTGATGGGCGCCCTCGCCTGCCTGTTGGCCACCACCTGCTACGGCTTCGCCGGCTTCCTGGCGCGCCGCTGGCTGGATCAACAGGGTGGCCTGGACAGCCGTCTTTCAGCACTGGGCAGCATGCTCGGCGCCACATTGTTTCTCTTACCCTGGTTTGGCTGGAACGCCATCAGCCATCCGCCGGCCAGCTGGGGCGGCTGGAGTGTGTGGTTGTCGTTGCTGGGCCTGGGGCTGCTGTGTACGGCGTTCGCCTACATCTTGTACTTCCGTTTGCTGACCTCCATCGGGCCAGTGAAGTCGATGACGGTCACCTTCATGATTCCGCCATTCGGCGTGTTGTGGGGGGCGTTGCTGCTGGATGAGCCATTGTCCATGGCGCACCTGTACGGCGGGATGTTGATCGCGGGGGCATTGTGGCTGGTGCTGCGGCCGGGGAAATTGATCAAAGCTGTGTAGGAGCCGGCTTTCGGCTCCTACACAGGGGTATCACGCTTTACGGAAGACGAATACCAACCCAATGATGATCAAACCCATCCCCAGCACGCTCAGCACTGCCAGCCGATTGCCGAAGATCAGGTAGTCCATCACCGCAGTGACTGCCGGCACCAGGTAGAACAGGCTGGTGACATTCACCAGGTTACCCCGTGCAATCAGGCGGTATAGCAGCAGCGTCGCCAACACAGACACCACCAGCCCCATCCACAGCACCGGCAGGTAGAAGCCGCTGTTGTGCTCGAAAGCAAAGGGCTGGAACGGCACGAACACTGCGCACAACAACAAGCCCGCCAGGTACTGCACCGGCAAGGTGCCCAATGGGTTATCGGTGATGCGCTTTTGCATGATCGAGCCCAGGGTCATGCTCGCCAGCGCCAGCAAACCAAACAGCATGCCGGCCAGGGACATGCCGGCCAGACCGATGCCCTGGTACACCACCATGATCAGGCCCGCCAGGCCCAACGCCAGGCCGCACATCCGGCGCCATGAACGCTGGCGCTCCATCAGCACCACGGTGAGGATCGGTTGCACACCCATGATGGTCGCCATCACGCCGGGGGTGACCTTCAGGTCCAGGGCCAGCAGATAAAAAATCTGATAGGCCCCCAGTAGCACCAGCCCGGTGGCCGCCGCATACCACAGCGGTTTGCCCGCGCGCGGCAACTGCAGCTTGAGGATCGGCACCAGCAGCACCAGGCCCGCCAGGGCAATGGCAAAGCGAATCAACAGGAAGGCAAAGGGTGACGCATGGGCCAGGCCCAACTTGGAGAAAATCGCCCCGCTGCTCCACAGCAGGACAAACAGGCTCGTCGAGGCCGCCGCGGCCACGGATTGTTTCGAAATAACAGACATAAGAACACCTGTAGTCAGGCAAAAAGCCAACTCAGCCAAGGCTGAAATTCAGTAGGTTCGGTACAGGCGGGCAACGGGGAACAGCAGTTTGCTGATCAGCCCGAAACGCCAACGCCCGGCGGTGATACGACTGCGTACACCGGCGTGCTACTGACAGGTAGGGGGTAATGACTGATCTGCACAGGCTGCTGATTCCCGCACGGCACGACCGCAGCGTTGACCGCTGAATCGACTACCGCTATGCGTGGGGATGCAGGCATGGGCTGATCTTTTTTGAAGGGATGAAAGGTGCTGCGAAACACCTGGCGCCGACTATAACCAGCCGGCGACACGCTTTGCAATGGCTTTGCCAAAAGGCCAGTAAGGACACGTTGAGAAGCCACCTCTAGCCTTGGGAAAAACCAACGCACTCCACTTAAGGAGACTTTCGACTCATGACCGCCAATGCCAAAAACACGCGGCGCCTTGCGATACCAGCTCTACCGATCCAAAGCCTTACGCCTTGCTACTGCATCGACGCATCTCCCCTCTATCAAAACCTGGGCTTTGACTTCGATTCACCGGGCAGGCTTGTGATAGCGGTAGAGAACGAATAGCTTCGAAAACATGTTCAATTAATGATCAATTGTGGAGGCTGCATGGGAGAACGTATAAAAAAACCGCTCATACGAGCGGTTTTTTTGAACCCATCAGCCAAATAACCAATACACCAACGCCACAACCACCACCGCCGCCAACACCGGCCGCATGATGCGATAGGCTTTGGGATGCTTGCGCTTCCACTGCTTGACCACCCCACTGAAGCGATCGCTGAAGCTCTTGCTCCAGGCATAGGCCTGGTTGATCCCGCCCACGCGCTCGTCATCCAGGTTCTGTGGCGCGGTTGCACGGCCCAGCTGGGCACTGACCCAACGGTTGATGCGGGTCATCAGCCGGTTGCTCAGTGGTCGCTCGATATCACAGAACAGAATCACCCGGGTCTTCTCGGTTTCGTTCTTTACCCAGTGCACGTAGGTTTCGTCGAACATCACGTCTTCGCCATCACGCCAGGCGTAGATCTGGCCATCGACGAAAATGCGGCAGTCGTCGGAATTGGGTGTCGACAACCCCAAGTGATAGCGCAGGGAGCCGGCAAACGGATCGCGATGGGGGTTGAGGTGGCTACCACCTGGCAACAGCGCAAACATGGCGCCCTTGACGTTGGGGATGCTGCTGACCAGCGCCACGGTTTTCGGGCACAGCAGCTCGGCCGACGGCAGCGGTTTGTCGTACCACTTGAGGTAGAAGCGCTTCCAGCCTTTCTTGAAGAACGAGCCAAAACCGGCATCGTTGTTCTTCTCGGCGGCGCGGATATAGCCTTCGTCGAACAGGTGCATGGCCTCGTCGCGAATCACTTCCCAGTTGTCCTTGAGCACATCCAGCTCGGGGAACTTGCTGCGGTCCAGGTAGGGCTTGGACGGCACCGCCGAGAAGATGTACATCAAGGCGTTGTAAGGGGCGAACAAGGCCGAATGGTTGACGAACTGGCGCAGCACCGGCAAACGTGCCTTGCCGCGCAAATGCACGTACAGCGTACTGCCGATAAACAGCAACAGCACCGACAGCTTGGCGGCCAAAGAAAAGGTCATGCAGCAACTCCTGGAAATAGCCTCCCGGCAGCGGGAAACCAGACATAGCAGCCGGCCATGATAAACACTCCGGGCCGGAGGAAAAACCCGCGTTATCCAACAATCCGTTTTAAGGGGCCCGCGGCGAGCAATCAATTATGCATATGAGGCATAAAACCGGGCTGATATGGATCAACCCGATTTCGGTACACCGACACCTGCAACCTCAGGCCTGGTTTTCCTGATCGGTGAACAGATCGCTGAACAGCATGCTCGACAGGTAGCGCTCACCGGAGTCCGGCAGGATCACCACGATGGTCTTGCCCTGCATTTCCGGTTTTTCGGCCAGACGCACCGCCACCGCCATGGCCGCGCCACAGGAAATCCCGCACAGGATGCCTTCCTCCTGCATCAACCGCAGGGCCATGGCCTTGGATTCGTCGTCACTGACCAGCTCAACCCGGTCCACCATCGACAGATCAAGGTTCTTCGGCACAAAACCCGCGCCAATCCCCTGGATCTTGTGGGGGCTGGGCTTGATCTCTTCGCCAGCCAACGCCTGGGTAATCACCGGCGAGCTGATGGGCTCCACCGCCACCGAGAGGATCGGCTTGCCTGCAGTGTTCTTGATGTAGCGCGATATGCCCGTGAGGGTCCCGCCCGTGCCAACGCCTGCCACCAGCACATCCACCGCGCCATCGGTGTCGTTCCAGATTTCCGGGCCGGTGGTTTTTTCGTGGATGGCCGGGTTGGCCGGGTTGTCGAACTGGGCCGGCATGAAATAGGTCGCCGGGTCGCTGGCAAGGATTTCACTGGCTTTCTCGATGGCGCCTTTCATGCCCTTGGCCGGCTCGGTCAGCACCAGTTCGGCACCCAGGGCCTTGAGCACCTTGCGCCGTTCGATACTCATGGACGCGGGCATGGTCAGCAACAATTTGTAGCCACGGGCCGCGGCGACAAAGGCCAGGCCAATCCCGGTGTTGCCTGAGGTCGGCTCGACGATGGTCATGCCCGGCTTGAGTTTGCCGCTGCTTTCCGCGTCCCAGATCATGTTCGCGCCGATCCGGCACTTCACCGAATACCCAGGGTTACGCCCTTCGATCTTGGCCAGGATGGTCACGCCACGGGGCGCGATACGGTTGATCTGAACCAGGGGCGTGTTACCGATGGAGTGCGCGTTGTCTGCAAAAATGCGGCTCATGGCGGGGTCCTTTAGGCGGTTTTCAGGAAGGCAACAAGGGTATGCCTCGTACTCCAAGGCGTCCAGTCGAGGAACGTTGACGCTGCCTGTGTAGTCAATCGCCTATACACAGGGAGGAACAACCTATGAAGCGTCGCTACAGTTGGCCAATATGGACGGTCGCCGGGCTGGTGGTCGTGCTGGTGGCACTGGATATCGCCCTGCCCTACCTGGTGCGCAACTACCTCAATGAAAAACTCGCCGACATGGGCGACTACCGTGGCCAGGTGACCGATGTCGACCTGGCCCTGTGGCGCGGCGCGTACCGGATCAATGGCCTGCAGATCGTCAAGGTCGATGGCAAGGTGCCCGTGCCGTTCGTCAAGGCGCCAGTGATCGACTTGTCGGTCAGTTGGCATTCCTTATGGTACGACCACGCGGTGGTGGCCGAAGTGCAATTCGTCAAGCCGGAACTCAACTTCGTCGACGGCGGCGCCAACAAACAGGCGTCCCAGACCGGTCGCGGCACCGATTGGCGCGCCCAACTGGGCAAGCTGCTGCCCATTACCCTCAACGAAGTGCGGATCGACGACGGCAAGATCGCCTTCCACAACTTCAGCTCCAAGCCGCCGGTCAATATGGGCGCCACCCAGGTCAATGCCAGCTTCTACAACCTGACCAACGTGGTGGACGTCGAAGGCAAGCGCGATGCGCGCTTTGACGGCAAGGCCTTGTTGCTAGGGCATGCGCCGCTGGAAGCCAGCGCGACCTTCGACCCGCTGAGCAATTTTGAAGACTTCGAGTTCCGCTTGCGCGCCCGTGATATCCAGCTCAAGCGCATGAACGACTTCGCCTCGGCCTACGGCAAGTTCGACTTCAATGCCGGCACCGGCGACGTGGTGATTGAAGCCCAGGCTGAAAAAGCCCAATTGACCGGCTATATCAAACCGCTGCTGCGGGATGTGGAGGTGTTTGACTGGCAACAGGACGTGGAGAACCAGGACAAGGGGATTTTCCGCTCGATCTGGGAAGCCGTGGTCGGTGCCAGCGAAACCGTGCTGAAGAACCAGAGCAAAAACCAGTTCGCCACCCGGGTGGAACTCAGCGGCAGCGTTCACCAGCAAGATATCAGCGCGTTCCAGGCGTTTTTGCAGATTTTGCGCAATGGTTTCGTCCAGGCGTTCAACGCCCGCTATGAACAACCCAAACCCAGTGCGGAGTGACCCTGGCGTGACTGGTCATTCAGAGACTGAATAACCCGTCTGCGTTCACAGTCACCGGGGCTGCGCGCTATAGTCGCAGGCATGCTGACTACCGGCGTCATGTTCGAGGATTGAGAAATGAAGTTCGAAGGCACCCAGGCCTACGTTGCCACCGATGACCTGAAACTGGCTGTCAACGCTGCCATCACGCTGGAGCGTCCGCTGCTGGTCAAGGGCGAGCCGGGCACCGGCAAGACCATGCTTGCCGAACAGCTGGCCGAATCGTTTGGCGCGCGGTTGATCACCTGGCACATCAAGTCCACCACCAAGGCACACCAGGGCCTGTATGAATACGATGCGGTCAGCCGCCTGCGCGACTCGCAGCTGGGCGTGGACAAGGTCCACGACGTGCGCAACTACCTGAAGAAAGGCAAGCTGTGGGAGGCTTTCGAGTCCGAGGAGCGGGTGATCCTGCTGATCGACGAGATCGACAAGGCCGATATCGAGTTCCCCAACGACCTGCTGCAAGAACTCGACAAGATGGAGTTCTACGTCTACGAAATCGACGAGACCATCAAGGCCAAGAAGCGCCCGATCATCATCATTACCTCCAACAACGAGAAAGAGCTGCCGGACGCCTTCCTGCGTCGCTGCTTCTTCCATTACATCGCCTTCCCCGACCGCACCACCCTGCAGAAAATCGTCGACGTGCATTACCCCGACATCAAGAAAGACCTGGTCAGCGAAGCGCTGGACGTGTTCTTCGACGTGCGCAAGGTCCCCGGCCTGAAGAAAAAGCCCTCCACCTCCGAGCTAGTGGACTGGCTCAAGCTGCTGATGGCCGACAACATCGGCGAGGCGGTGCTGCGCGAGCGTGATCCAACCAAGGCCATCCCGCCCCTGGCCGGCGCCCTGGTGAAAAACGAGCAAGATGTGCAACTGCTTGAGCGCCTGGCGTTCATGAGCCGTCGCGGCACTCGATAAGGGCTTTTGCCATGCTGCTCAACCTGTTCAATGAAATGCGTGCAGCCAAGGTGCCGGTCTCGGTACGTGAGCTGCTGGACCTGATCAACGCCCTGAAACAACGGGTGACCTTCGCTGACATGGACGAGTTTTATTACTTGTCCCGGGCGATCCTGGTGAAGGACGAACGCCACTTCGACAAGTTCGACCGGGCGTTCGGCGCCTACTTCAATGGCCTGGAGAAACTCGACGACCACTTGCAGGCATTGATTCCCGAAGACTGGTTGCGCAAGGAGTTCGAGCGTTCGCTGAGCGATGAAGAGCGCGCGCAGATTCAATCCCTGGGCGGCCTGGACAAGCTGATCGAAGAGTTCAAGAAACGCCTGGAGGAACAGAAGGAGCGCCACGCCGGCGGCAACAAGTGGATCGGTACTGGCGGCACCAGCCCGTTCGGTTCCGGCGGCTTCAACCCCGAGGGCATTCGCGTGGGCGATGCCGGCAAGCGCCAGGGCAAGGCGGTCAAGGTCTGGGACCAGCGCGAGTACAAGAACCTCGATGACTCGGTGGAACTGGGCACGCGCAATATCAAGGTGGCCCTGCGCCGCCTGCGCAAGTTTGCGCGCCAGGGTGCAGCCGAAGAGCTGGATATCGACGGCACCATCGACCACACCGCCCGTGACGCCGGCCTGCTGAATATCCAGATGCGCCCGGAACGGCGCAACACGGTCAAGCTGCTGTTGCTGTTCGACATCGGCGGTTCGATGGATGCCCACGTCAAGACTTGCGAAGAGCTGTTCTCGGCCTGCAAGACCGAGTTCAAGCACCTGGAGTACTTCTACTTCCACAACTTCATTTATGAATCGGTGTGGAAGAACAACATGCGCCGCACTTCCGAGCGCACCTCGACCCAGGACCTGCTGCACAAGTACGGCGCCGACTATAAGGTGATCTTTATCGGCGACGCGGCCATGGCCCCCTACGAAATCACCCAGGCCGGTGGCAGCGTGGAGCACTGGAACGAAGAGCCGGGGTATGTGTGGATGCAGCGCTTCATGGAGAAGTACAAGAAGCTGATCTGGATTAATCCGTACCCGAAAGACACCTGGGGCTATACCTCGTCGACCAATATCGTGCGGGATTTGATTGAGGACCAGATGTATCCGTTGACCTTGCGCGGGCTTGAAGAGGGGATGCGGTTTCTCTCCAAGTAGGGGGTGGATTCACCGCCGCTATCGCAGGCAAGCCAGCTCCCACATTCAGCATGCATTCACATATTTTGCTTTGTGAATGCAGTCCAAATGTGGGAGCTGGCTTGCCTGCGATGCCTTTAGCGATTCGTAAATCGCTGCAAATAGCTCAGATGCTCGCGATGCGCCGTCTCCTGCATCATCGGCGCCAGCCTCACCTTCTCCCCCGGCAGACACTGGGCCAGGCGCGCCAACGCCAATGGCGTCAACGCCCCCAATCGCGGGTAGCCGCCAATGGTCTGGCGATCATTGAGCAATACAATCGGCTGCCCATCCGGCGGGACCTGGATCGCACCCAACGGGATGCCTTCGGAGATCAGCGACGGCCCCTGATACGCCAACGGCGTGCCCAGCAAGCGCATGCCCATGCGGTCGGCGCGGCTGTCCAGGGTCCATTCGGTATTGAAGGCATCGAACAGGCTCTGGCCACTGAACTGGCCGACCTGCGCGCCGAGGATCACGTCCAGGGGCGCGGTAGATTGCAACCGCTCAACCGGCAACTCACGCAACTCACTGCCGGTACCGGAATACACCAGGGACCCACCTTCAGCCAGGGCCCGGCCAAAACCGTCCAGCCCGCCCAGGGCTTCGCGCCCGACACTGGCACAACTGCCCAGCACCTTGGGCGCGTCAAACCCGCCTGGCGCCGCCAGGTAAGCCCGTGCACCGCGGTGGGGTTGGGTGAAGCGCAAGCGCTGGCCTTTTTGCAGAATGAAACTGCGGCCTGGGCTGATGGCGCGCTCGTCGATGTACGCGCCCAGGTCCGCGCCGGCCAGGGCCAGCACGCAAAGCTCCTCGGCCTGCACGGTAAAACCGCCCAGGGTGATTTCCACCACCGGCGCATCCAGCGAATTGCCCAGCAGCCAGTTGGCCCAGGACATCGACACCCAATCCAGCGCGCCGCCCTGGGTCACGCCCAGATGCCGCACACCAAAACGCCCGGCATCCTGCAACAAGCACAGCGCGGTGCTGGCCTCGATCAACAAGCGGCTCATACCTGGGCCTCCAAGGGCGTGTCATCGCCACCCAGGTTGATAAATTCAGCACGCCCGATGGCTTCGAAACGCACACTGTCGCCCGGCTGCATCAGGCTGTAGCCGTCGCGCTCGCGGTCGAACAATTTGGCCGGGGTGCGCCCGATCAGGTTCCAGCCACCCGGGGATTCCACCGGATAGGCTGCGGTCTGGCGCTCGGCGATGCCGACGCTGCCCGGCGCCACCCGTTTGCGCGGGGTGCCCAGACGCGGCGCCGCGAGTTGCTCTTCCACCAGCCCCATAAAGGCAAAACCGGGGGCAAAACCAAGGGCAAAGACCTGGTATTGATGCTGGCTGTGGCGGCGAATCACCTCGTTGACCGCAAGCCCGCTGCGCTGGGCGAGCAAGGTCAGCTCAGGGCCGACGCTGAGGTCGTACCACACCGGCAAGATATGACACTGCCCGCTGCCCTGGGCCTGGGGCTGCAAGCCCGTGAGGGCCTGATTGATCAGTTCCCGCGCCTGTGCCGGACTCAGCGCCAGCAGGTCGTAATGCACCATTAGGGTCGTGTAGGAAGGCACCAGGTCCACCAGCGCAGTGCCAAATCCCTCGCGCAGGCGGCGTGTGGCAGCGAGCATCCAGGGCATGTTGTCTTCGGCGATCACGTCAAACAGGCGCACCATCAGGCAGTCGATGGCTACCACTTCAATCCTTGGGTTCATGCTGGCGTCAACGCCTGGCGAATACGCTGCACCGCCGCCACCGAGCTGGCGTTATCGCCATGCACGCAGAGAGTGTTGGCCTGCAGCAGCAAGGGGCTGCCGTCGCTGGCAACCAGGGTTTCGCCACGGGCAATGGTCAAGGCCTGCTCGAGAATGACCTGCGCATCGTGATGCACCGCGCCCGGCAACTGCCGCGAGACCAGATGCCCGGCGTTGTCATAGGCGCGGTCGGCGAAAGCTTCGAACCACAGGGTCACGCCGTATTCATCCCCCAAGGCCTGGGCGGCGCTGTTGTTACGGGTGGCCATCAGCATCAAGGGCAGGCTGGCGTCATACGCCGCCACGGCCTGGATCACTGCACGCAGTTGCGCAGGCTTGGCCATCATGTCGTTGTACATCGCACCATGGGGTTTGACGTAGCTGACCCGGCCACCCTGGGCCCGGCAAATACCATCGAGGGCACCGATCTGGTAATGCAGCAGGTCCTGGATTTCCTGAGGTGTATAGGCCATGGAGCGCCGGCCAAAACCTGCCAGGTCCTGATACGCCGGGTGCGCACCGATCTGCACGCCATGCTGCAACGCCAGGGCGACGGTCTTGCGCATGATGCTCGGGTCGCCGGCGTGGAAGCCGCAGGCGATATTGGCGCAATCAATGAATGGCATGACCTCGGCATCCAGACCCATGGTCCAGGCGCCAAAACTTTCGCCGATGTCGCAGTTCAATAGCAGGCGGCTCACGGTGAAGACTCCTGTAGGCTTTATTTTTTTGTAGTGTGGGATCTTTTACCAAGATCTCGCAACGATGTTGTCCTGAGCCCCGACGACGCTTATCGTGAGACAGCCCGATTTTTGGCGCGCAGCCCCTGTTGCGTCCAACTAATAAAAACCGATCCATGCATAAGAAAAAGTTGATCCCATGAATTTGAAGTTCCTCGAAACCTTCGTCTGGGTGGCCCGACTCAAGAGCTTCCGGCTCACGGCAGAGAAGCTGTTCACCACCCAGGCCTCGATCTCCAGCCGCATTGCGGTGCTGGAAAGCGAGTTGGGGGTGAAACTGTTCCTGCGTGACTCGCGTGGCGTGAGCCTGACCCCGGATGGGGTGAAGGTGCTCGAGTATGCCGAGCAGATGATGATCACCATGCAGGGGCTCAAGCAGTCGCTGGAAACCACCAGCAGCAAGGTCGGACGCATCCGTATCGGCGTGATGGACACGGTGATTCATACCTGGCTCAGCCCCTTGGTGACCGAGTTGATGAACCATTTCCCCCTGGTGGAAATCGAGCTGGTCGCCGATACCGCGCTGAACCTCTGCGATCAGCTGCAAAAAGGCTTTCTCGACCTGATCCTGCAAACCGACCTGCTGCGCCAGGAATCGGTGCGCAGCCTGGAGCTGGCCAGCCACCCCATGGGCTGGATCGTCGCCAGCCATTCGATCTACAACCGTGATTACACCTCCCTGGCCGAACTGGCCCAGGAACGGATCATCACCTACTCGAAAAACTCCCATCCGCACCAGGATGTGCTGAGCCTGATGCAAGCCCATGGCGTCGCGGCGCCGCGCATGAACTGCGTGAACTCGGTGTCGGCCATCACCCGCCTGCTGCGCGACGGCTTCGGTATCGGCGCGTTGCCGCCGGTGCTGGTCAGCGAAGAGTTGGCGCGGGGTGAGTTGATATTGCTGCCCATGGCGCAGCGCTTGCCGAACCTGCAGGTGGTGGTGTCGTGGCGGGTGGGGGTGGAGTTGGTGGAGGAAATCGTCGCGCTGTGCCAAAGCGTAGCGGCGCGGTATGCCGAGGAAGTGGGTGAAGAGCGCATGGTGCTCAACCAGAAGAAACCCGATTAAACCTAGCAGGCGCGGGCTTGTGTGAGAGCTGGTTTGTGTAGGAGCTGGCTTGTGTGGGAGCTGGCTTGCCTGCGATGCGAGCACCTCGGTACATCAGTTGCATCGCGGTGACGCTATCGCAGCATGGGTATCTACACAGCTATCCTCTGGGTATGTGTACATATCCATTGCTGCGGTAACGGCGGCTATTGGTTCCGCCCTTACGGCGGGTCACTTTTGGAAAAGAGCCCCAAAAGTAACCAAAAGGGCTCTTGCCCCACCACTCGGTGCCTCGCCTAGGCTCGGCATGCCCGCAGTCAGGCATTGCTCCGTGGGCCCGCCGCGATCAGCCATCCATGGCCGTGTCGCGGCTACCCCGGCATCCCTGCCGGGGTGCCCACTGCGCAATACCTGCCTGCGGCCATCGTGGTTTAACGGGGCGCCTAAGATCAAGATCAAAAGCCAGATCAAAAGCCGGATCAAAAGCAGAGCCAGAGCGTGAAGCTGCATTCCTCCCGGTGGGAGCTGGCTCCAACCTTGAGATCTGTGGCGTATTCAGAGGCCTTTGAGGTCCCGCTCTTCAATCGGCCGGCTCTGGCGCAGACGCTTGCCGCCCAGCACCACCCAGTCAATCAAACGGAACAGGCACTCCAGGCCGAACGACAGCAGCATCGCCCCGCCCAAACCCCAGCCCATGGCCTCGGGGGTCAGGAGGATCTGGTAGCTGTAGCCATTCCAGGTTTCCCGGCGGATATCCGGGTCGGCGGCCACCGCCACCTGCAAGGCGCGGATGTACCACGGTCCCTGCATGGCCTGGAACTGCTTGTCCAACGCCACCTGGCGATCGAGCAAACTGCCGAGGCTGTTGGCGTCGCTGCGAAATACCGGGTCATCGCTGGCGCGGTAATGGGCGACCAGGGCCTGTAAATCGCCTTTGAAGAACTGCTGCGCAGTGCTTTCAAAACCGCGCAGGCCGGTCTGGGCCTCGATCAAATGGGCCTCGACCCGCTTGGCGTAGTCGCTGATAAACCCCGGGACTTGCACCCCGACCAACAAGCCAATGGCAAACAACACCAGGCGCAGATAGCTGAGCAACATAATCAACGTCCTTATGCAGTTGTGCCCTGGCTGACGCATTCGCCGCGCCGCCACAGGCTCCACTGGCCCGGTTCGTAGCGGGTCCAGGTCTCGTTTTCGGTCAAGGGTTCGGTGGCAATCACTGTCACCACATCGTTTGGCGTGGTTTCGGCCTGAAAATCGACGATCACGTCGACATCTTTGAGGCGTGCCGGGCCAAAGGGTGCGCGGCGGGTGATCTGCGCCAGTTTGGTCGAGCAGTAGCAAAACAGCCAATCACCATCACTGAGCAGGCAGTTGAACACGCCCTTGCTGCGGTATTCGGCGCAGGCGGCGATCAGGTCCGGCAGCACCTGCTCGATATCCACGGGCTCGGGAAACGCCTCACGGATGCGGTTGAGCAGGTCGCAGAAGGCTGCTTCGCTGTCGGTATCGCCCACCGGGCGGTAGAACGTGGCCCGGGGCGTGAAGTCGGCGAGTTGACCGTTATGGGCGAAACACCAATTGCGCCCCCACAACTCGCGGACGAACGGATGGGTATTGGACAGGCTCACCTTGCCGACGTTGGCCTGGCGGATATGGCCAATCACCACTTCACTCTTGATCGGATAACGCTGCACCAGCAGCGCCACTTCCGACTCGCTGCTGGCCGCCGGGTCCTGGAACAGCCGCAAGCCACGGCCCTCGTAGAAGGCAATGCCCCAGCCATCGCGGTGCGGCCCGGTGCGCCCACCGCGCTGCATCAGCCCGGTGAAGCTGAACACGATGTCGGTCGGTACGTTGGCACTCATGCCCAATAATTCACACATGCCAGGACTCTCGATGCTGGGCAAACAACGTTAAAGACGCGGTTCGACCCGCATACCACTGACGGGGGCCGGCGCACGGCCATAGGGTTCATCGTCCTCAGGCTCGGCCGCAACCGCTGCCGCAGCCGCGGCTTTCTGCTCACGCCGGGCCTTGGCGGCACGTTCGATGGGCCAGCGGATCAGCACAAAGACCAGGTACAGGCCAAAGGCGATCATGGCGTACATCAGCAAGTCGGACACCGCCCGCCAGGCGTTATTGCCCACTTTGAGCAACAGATCCAGGGCGGTGATGGCCACGGCCGGGGCGAATTGCTCCTTGACCGGGTCGACAATGGTCGGGCTCAACAGCAGCACCGCCATCAGCAACCGCAGCGGTTCGCGCAGCCAGCGCCAGATCCAGCGGGTCAGGCGAAACCACACCAGCAGGCAGCCCAAAGCGGCGAAGGCGTAGAGGCCCCAAGCGGTCAGATAGTCGTTCTCGGTCATGGTGTCCATGGCAAGGTAGGCAAACAGGCCCGTATGATAACGGCTTTTGAGTGCCACGGCTGCAACGCCGTCGGCCCACCCCCAGACAGAGAGTGATCCATGCCTTCATCGACCCACGCCGCTGCCGCCCCAATTGCCCGCCAGGATTCAGGCCAGGACCCGTACGCCTGGTTGCAGGAGCGCGACAACAGCGAGGTGCTCGACTACCTCAAGGCCGAAAATGCCTGGCAAGAGGCGCAACTTGAGGAGCAGAGCGCGTTGCGCGAAAGCCTGTTCCAGGAAATCAAGGGCCGTATCCTCGAGACCGACCTGTCACTGCCCTCGCCCTGGGGCCCGTACCTGTATTACACACGCACCACTGCCGGTGACGAATACGCGCGGCATTACCGCTGCCCACGCCCGGCCGACGACAGCCAGCAGATCGACGAAAGCGCCGAAGAATTGCTGCTGGACCCGAATGTGCTGGCCAATGGTGGTTTTTTCTCCCTCGGTGCCTTCAGCATCAGCCCGGACCACAAGCGCCTGGCCTACAGCCTGGATACCAACGGCGAAGAGATCTACACCCTGTACGTGAAGGAATTGTCTTCAGGCAAGGTCAGTGAACTGGCCTTCGAAGACTGCGACGGCAGCATGACCTGGGCCAACGACAGCCTGACGCTGTTCTTCGGTGAACTGGACGACACCCATCGCCCGCACAAGCTGTATCGCTATCGGCTGGACGGCACAGCCGCCGAAGAAGTGTTTCACGAGCCCGACGGGCGCTTTTTCCTGCATTGCTACCGCTCCAGTTCCGAGCGCCAATTGCTGCTGTCGCTGGGCAGCAAGACCACCAGCGAAGTCTGGGCCCTGGACGCCGAGCAGCCGCAACAGGCATTTGCCTGCCTGGCGCCACGGGTTGAAGGCCATGAATACGATGTCGACCACGGCAAGCTGGACGACCAATGGACCTGGTTTATCCGCAGCAACCGCGATGGCATCAACTTTGCGCTGTTCCAGGCGGCTGACAACGGCAGCGTGCCCACTGAAGACCAGTGGCACAACCTGATTGCCCACGATGACGCAGTGATGCTCGATGGCGTGACCCTCAACGCCCGGGCCATGACCCTGAGCCTGCGCATTGGCGGCTTGCCGGTAATCGACGTGCACCCACAAGGCCTGCCGACTTACCGCGTGGAATTACCAGACGCGGCCTACAGCCTGTACGTGCAAAACAGCCTGGAATTCGACAGCGACAAGATCCGCCTGCGCTATGAAGCACTCAATCGTCCGGCCCAGGTCCGCCAGTTGGAACTGGCCAGCGGCGCGCAGCAAGTGCTCAAGGAAACCCCGGTATTGGGCGTGTTCAATGCCGACGACTATGTCAGCCAGCGGCTATGGGCCACCTCTGCCGATGGTACACAGGTGCCGATCAGCCTGGTGGTCAAGCGCGACCAGGTGGGCCAGCCAACGCCGCTGTACCTGTACGGCTACGGCGCCTACGGTTCGAGCCTCGACCCGTGGTTTTCCCATGCGCGCCTGAGCCTGCTGGACCGTGGCGTAGCGTTTGCCATTGCCCATGTGCGCGGTGGCGGCGAATTGGGCGAAGCCTGGTACCGCGCCGGCAAGCAGGAGCACAAGCAAAACACGTTCAGCGATTTTATCGCCTGCGCCGAACACCTGATCGCCGAGGGCCTGACCACCTCCAAACAACTGGCTATCAGCGGCGGCAGCGCCGGCGGGCTGTTGATCGGTGCCGTGCTCAACCAACGCCCGGAGCTGTTCCAGGCGGCGATTGCCGAAGTGCCTTTTGTCGATGTGCTCAACACCATGCTCGACCCGGACCTGCCACTGACCGTCACCGAATATGACGAATGGGGCAACCCACAGGAGCCCGAGGTGTATGAGCGGATCAAGGCCTATGCGCCCTACGAAAACGTCAGCGCCCAGGCCTACCCGGCGATGCTGGTGATCGCCGGCTATAACGACAGCCGCGTGCAGTACTGGGAAGCCGCCAAATGGGTGGCCAAGCTGCGGGCCACCAAGACCGACGACAACCTGCTGCTGCTCAAGACCGAACTGGGCGCCGGCCATGGCGGCATGAGCGGGCGTTACCAGGGTTTGCGTGATGTGGCCCTGGAATACGCCTTTGTGTTCAAGGCCCTGGGGCTGGTTTAAGAGCCCGCCGCCTTCGGCTTGCTGTCGTTTTGCTGCAGGCCGGGCAAGGTCTGGTCCTTGGGCGGCTTGGGCATTTCAATCGGTGGCAACGGCACCCCAGCCCCTTGTGGCTTGGGTGCGGTTGGCGGGGTGATTTGCGGATAGGGGGTCGGCGTTGCAGTGCCCGGCGCGCCGGTGGTGGTCGCCGGCGTGTTCGGCACCGGTTGCAACTGCTGGGCATGTGCGGCACCCAATGTGAGCACACTTCCTACAATGACCGCTAGAATGCTGCACTTCATCGATGGCTCCATGGCCTGACTGTTAACCAGTCCCAAGGCTACTCCCAACCGCGCAAGAATGCCCTTCCCAATGAGATTTCCATGAAACGTTTCGTGCTGCTCGACACCACCCCGATCCCCGATAACGGCGGCGCCCTGTGCCTGTTCGAATACGGCGAGGATTTTGTGATCAAGATCCAGGGCGGTGACGGCGGGCAATTGATGAACACGCGCATGCACGGTTCCGAAGATGCCCTGGCAGAGATTCCCTGCCGCAAGGTCGCCGGACGCCCCGGTTCACGGGTATTGATTGGCGGCCTGGGCATGGGCTTCACCCTGGCCTCGGCGCTCAAGCACCTGGGCAAGACGGCCGAAGTGGTGGTGGCTGAATTGGTGCCGGGCGTCGTGGAGTGGAATCGCGGCCCGCTCGGGGAAAAATCCGGCAACCCGCTGCAGGACCCGCGCACCGTGATCCGCCTGGAAGACGTGGCCAAGGTGCTGCAGGCCGAGCCCCAGGGCTTTGATGCAATCATGCTCGACGTCGACAACGGCCCCGAAGGCCTGACGCAGAAAGCCAACAGCTGGCTGTACTCCGCCGGCGGCCTCAGCGCCTGCGCCAAGGCCCTGCGCCCCAAGGGCGTGCTGGCCGTGTGGTCGGCCAGCGCCGACAAGCAGTTCAGCGACAAATTGCGCAAGGCCGGCTTCAAGGCCGAGGAAGTGCAAGTCTTTGCCCATGGCAACAAGGGCACCCGGCATACCATCTGGATTGCCGAGAAACTCAAGGGCTGAAGGGCGCGCCGGTCAGATCGAGCGGCGCAGGCGATTCAGATGCCGCAAACCTTCCAGCACCAGCACCACCACCGCCAGCCAGATGGGCAGGTAGGTCATCCACTGGCTCGGCTTGAGGCTGTCGCCCAGCATCAGCGACACCGCCACCAGCAGCACCGGCTCAGCGTAACTGAGCAGACCGAACAGGCTGAAGGGCAACAGGCGGCTGGCGAGGATGTAGCAATAACCTGCCGCCGCACTGACCAGGCCCATCACTGGCACCAGCCAGTACAACGCCGGGCGCTGCGCCAGCGTCTCGCCGATGGGGTGGCCGCCGAGGATGAACCACAGCGCCACCGGGATCATCAGCATCATGTCCAGCCATAATCCGCCCAGGTTGTCGGTGCCACAGCGCCGGCGCAGGACGAAATACAGCGGGTAACCGACGCAGACCACCAAGGTGGTCCAGGAAAACCCACCCGTGCGGTACAACTCATTGCCCACCCCCACCGCAGCCAACACGGCGGCAATCTTTTGCAGATGGGAAAGGCGTTCGCCATAAACGATACGCCCGGTAATGACCATGGTCAGCGGCAACAGGAAGTAACCCAGGGAAACGTCCAGGCCGTGGCCATTGAGCGGCGCCCACATAAAGATCCATAACTGCACCCCCACCAGCGCGCTGGTCAGCACCACGCAGGGCAGCAAGGCCGGTTTCTCGCGCAAGCGCTTGTAGATCAGCGGCACCCATTGCCAATCCCCGGACAGGGCGAGCAGCAGCGTCATGAAGGGCAACGAAATAAGGATTCGCCAGGCAAATATCTGCTGGCCATCCAAGGGCTCAAGAAGAGAGGTAAAGAAATACAGCACGCCAAACAGGAAGGAAGCGGAAACCGCCAGAACAACACCTTTAGACACAACAGCCTCTACAAAAAATTGCATGTATTGAATTGAAGCCAGCCGTTGAATATAAGCAAAATGAGCATCAAAACTTATTAACACGCACCACAAACTTACAACTCACACAGAATATAATTCCAGAGTCATGAATTTATAAGCACAGGGTAATTCGTCGTTTTTTATTATTGGAAAGACGATCATCAGACTCTTCAACCTACCCGACTTCGGTGATAGGCAGCAGCACGCTCTGGACGAGCGCCTCTGATTTGAAACGCCACAACGCCAGCCGCGGAGGCTGATATCGTGATGGGAAAACCCGATTGTACGGGAAACTAACGTTCGCCCGGAAAGACCAGGCTTATTGAATACTCGACACCACAGCGGCGGTGGGCCAAGAGGCGCCACATTAAAGAACTTGGCAAAGTTAGTCCAACACTTTTTCGCCCCAGACTAACTTTTGCGCTCTTTAACTTCCCAACGGTTTTTAAATAGATAGGCGGGCATTATTACCCCGCTCCACAGCACCCCGTCGCCGGCCGGCACCCGGGCTGAAAAAGCCAAGGGCTTATTGCTCCGCGAGCAGCTAGAATCAACGCCATCCGTGATCCACTAGAAAACAGGAGCCATGATGAGCTCAAGCAACCCGCCCTCCCACACCGCCAAGCTGGACCGCATCCTCGCCGATGCCCAGCGCGACCGGGAAATGGGCTACCGCGACAAAGCCCTGAAAATGTACCCCCATGTGTGTGGCCGCTGTGCCCGTGAATTCGCCGGCAAGCGCCTCAGCGAACTGACTGTGCACCACCGTAACCACAACCATGACGACAACCCCCAGGACGGTTCCAACTGGGAATTGCTCTGCTTGTACTGCCATGACAACGAGCACTCGCGCTATACCGACCAACAGTATTTCGGCGAAGGCTCCACCAGCAGCCCGACCATCGCCAAGGCCACGCACAACCCGTTTGCGGCGTTGGCGGGGTTGATGAAGAAGGACGACTGACGGTCGTCGCTGAACGTTACGACGTCATCGCGGGCAAGCCCGGCTCCCACATTTGAAATGTGTTCACCTGTGGGAGCCGGGCTTGCCCGCGATGACAATCGCCCAAACACACCATTTCTATAGCGACCGCTGCTCGAGCAATCCCCGTATAATTGCGGTTTTTCTCGAAGGCACCCTCTCCCGTGGGCAATAAACGCTACAGCTGCATCGGTCTGTATAACCCCAAATCCCCCGAAAACGTCGGTTCGGTCATGCGCGCTGCTGGCTGCTATGGGGTGGCTTCGGTGTTCTACACCGGTAAACGCTATGAGCGGGCCCGGGACTTTATTACCGACACCAAGAAAGTCCACCACGACATCCCGCTGATCGGCATCGACGACCTGAAAAAGATCCTGCCCCTGGGCTGCATTCCGGTTGCCGTGGAGCTGGTGGACGGTGCCCGGCCGCTGCCGGAATACACCCATCCTGATCGTGCGCTGTATATCTTCGGCCCCGAAGATGGCTCCCTCGATAAAGAGATCCGCGAGTGGTGCGAAGATGTGGTCTACATCCCGACCACCGGCTGCATGAACCTTGCGGCCACCGTCAACGTGGTGCTCTACGATCGCCTGGCCAAGGGCAATAACACCCGTTCGGGGCCCAAGTACTGATTTGGCGGGAACATCCACCTCTGGCCCGCAGTCAGTTACATATCTATGGCCCTTTGTTGGAGACAGACCATGAGCGACAGCAAAACCCTCAAACCCATGATTGAATCGACACCGTTCCAGACCCAGCCGACCCAGAACGTCCAGGGCTGGGAGCGCATTGGCTCACTGGCCGGTGGCGTAGTGATGATGGGCAAGGGCATTCGCCGCGGTGGCTTTTTCGGCCTGATCCAGGTGGCGATTGGTGGTGTGGCCTTGGCGCGCGGGATCAGCGGCCATAGTTCGGCCAAGTCGCTGCTGGAAAAAAGCCGCCAGGATATGAATAGCGTGCGCACCCGCATCGAGCGCGCGGGTGAGGAACTTAAGAATCTCAAGACTCGGGCTGAAGTGGCTGCCGAAAAAACTACGCCCTGAGGCACAAGCCAAAGGTGGGGGCTGGCTTGTGTGGGAGCTGGCTTGTCGGGGCGCAGCATAGGTATCTACACAGCTCTTTTCTCTAGTGGTTCTTGGGGTTGTGTACATATCCGTTGCTGGGGTCACGGCGGCTATTGGTTCCGCCCTTACGGCGGCTCACTTTGGAGAAGCGCCAAAGTAAGCAAAACGCTCTTGCCCCACCACTCGGCACCTCGCCTAGGCTCGGTGTGCCCGTCATCCGACATTGATTTGGGGGGCCGCCGCGATGGGCCATCCATGGCCCAGCGCGGCTAACCCGGCGTCCTGCCGGGTTACCCCCCCAAATCAAAATCGGATGACGGCCAGCGTGGTTTAACGGGGCGCCTAAGATCAAGATCACAAGCAAAGCGAGGCGGCCTGACAGCCGACCTGATCTTCGAGGCGTGCGCGTACTCCTGTGGGAGCTGGCTTGCCTGCGATGACGGTAGCTCAGTCAGCACATTGGCCACTGGTAGACCGCCATCGCAGCGATGCGGCGACCCAACTCCTACACAAACCTGCTTCCACCGTTGAGCTTCAGCGCAGCAATTTGCTGTCGAGCACCACCGAGGATTGGCCGATCACGCTTTCGGCCAACTGCACAAACTCCTTGGTGCTGAAGCTGTCCAGGCGCATCAGTGCCTGGGTCAGATCATCCAGGGAGCGTTTGTTGTGGGTTTTCAGGCGGATTTCACGATCCAGCTCCTGCAACACCACCACTGCCCGCGCCACTGTGGCGCCGTTGACGTGCTCACCGCGTAACGTCGTTACGCCCTTGCCGTCCTTGCTCAAGCGCGCCTGTATCGCCCCATAACGCTCATCGCTGATACCGCCTGCGCGACGCAGCAGTTCGATGGCGTAATACTCCGCGAGGCCCTCACTGATCCAGTCACTGCCCTGATGGTCATTGAACCGGCCAATGGCCTGCACCACTTCGCGGATCAGCGGGCTACTGCCGTTTTCACTGACCAGCGGCGTACGGCTATTGAGGTACACCGAATCGCGCCCGGCGAACGCGCCGCGGCGCATCGGGTCACTGGCGCCCACCAGCAGCAGCTTGGCCGGATGCCGGGGAAACGCCGCTTGTACCTGGGGCCAGACAAATGTCAGCAAGGTCAGCACGTCCATGCGGCGCATGGCCTGGCCCTTGGGCGAGGCCACGGTGATTTCGGTTTCGCCCAGGCGCACCCGGCGGCTGCCCAAGCTGCCGGCGACCATCCAGCCGGTGGGCCGGTCGAACAGCCGGGAGACATTGTCGATACGGAACTTGTGCTTGCCGATCCGTGGCCAGGCGGTCTCGACGCTTTTCCAGCCCCGCGGCAGCTCGAAGGTCAGCCGGGACACCAACTCCACGCCGTCCTGCTGGTCCAGGCGAGCCGCCGGCACCAGATCCTCACCGCGAAACAGCGCCCAACTGGGGGTCATGCGCGACTCGTAGATGCCGGCCTTGCGCGCATGGCTCAGGCGCACGCGGTAGGTCAGGCTGGCCTTGTCGGCGCCCGGCTGCCACAGGCCGCGACTGGCCCCCGCGTCAGGCGTGACCTGCCACTGGCCATCGGCCTTGAAGTCGCTGTAGTCACCGTCGCGACCCAGGTCGAAGTTCAGGCTGCGCACAGCCGAACCCTGGGACAGGCTCAGGCGCACCTCGGCCTGATCGCTCTGGGGCAACAGTTTGACGTGATAATCGAGGTCGACCTTTTTCGCCGACCACGCCGACGCGCTCAACCCCAGCAACAGCAGGCTCGCCGCCAGCTTGGCTTGGACCGTCATACGCTCTCCTCAGCCTGCGCGGAAAATCAGGTAATCCTCCCAATCGTCCTCGGGCACGCTGCCTTCGCTGAGCATGCGGCCGGACTGGGAAATGCGTTCGTGGTGCACCGCATCGCGGTCACCGCAGACCAGGTGGTGCCAGAGCGGCAAATCCTTGCGCTCACTGACCAGGCGATAGCCACAGGTCGGCGGCAGCCACTTGAACTGGTCGGCCTGGCCCGGGGTGAGCTGGATGCAATCGGGCACCGAGTCCCGGCGGTTAGGGTAGTCGGTGCACTGGCAGGTTTTCAGGTCCAGCAGTTTGCAGGCGATACGCGTGTAATAGACGCTGTTGTCGTCTTCGTCTTCAAGCTTTTGCAGGCAGCACAGGCCACAGCCGTCGCACAGCGACTCCCACTCCTCCTGGTCGAGGTGCTCAAGGGTTTTGCGTATCCAGAAAGGTTCGACTTTAGCGGCCATGGCTCTACATCAGTATCGGTAGGTGAAAAGGTCGCCAGTCTAGTGCCCAAGCCCCCTGGGGCCAAGCGCTTACGACTGCCGGTAAGGCGAGACTTGTCAGACGTGCAGCGGCGACGTAGTTTTGAAGGCCGTTTTTTTCATCAGGATGCGCTTATGAGCTCTGAGCCACGCGTTGCCGATTATCCGATTCATCCGCAGTTCACCGACCGTTGGTCGCCGCGTGCGTTTACCGGCGAGAGCATTGCGGTGGAAACCCTGCTGAGTTTCTTCGAAGCCGCACGCTGGGCACCTTCGGCTTATAACTCGCAGCCCTGGCGCTTTTTGTACGCGCGGCGCGATACGCCGGACTGGCAACGGTATCTGGGCCTGCTGAACGAGTTCAACCGTGGCTGGGCACAACATGCGTCGGCATTGGTGATCGTGATCTCGAAAACCGACTTTGCGGTGCCCGGCGCCAGTGAAGAAACCCCGGCACTCTGGCACACCTTTGACACCGGCTCGGCCTGGGGCCACCTGGCGCTACAGGCCAGCCTCAGCGGCTGGCACACCCACGGCATGGCCGGTTTCGATCAGGAGCTGACCCGCAAGGAACTGAAGATCCCCGAGGGTTATGCGCTGCACGCGGCCGTCGCCGTGGGCAAGCTCGGTGACAAATCGACTCTGGCGGACTACCTGCAGGCCCGGGAGGCTCCCAGCCCGCGCCGGCCTTTGACCGAGTTGGTGGCTGAAGGGGATTTCAACCTTTAAGCACGGGATCCGCCTGTGGCTAGGGCAGTCGCCGCCCCCCTGCCGTTAAACACCGGCAGGGGGCATCGCAAGTTGCTCAAGGGGCTTTAGCGACAAGGCTGGCAAACGCCCTGCGCAGTTCCTCCTTCTGTCGCTTATAAGCCGCCATCACCACCGGCACCATAAACTCCGCGCCCTGCGAATCCATATCCACCGGATAAATCTTCTGGTCTTTGGCCGAATACATAAAGTTCTTTAATTGCAGATCATTGTGATAGATATCCTTGGCCTCCATCTGCGCCAATACATCATCCATGAATGATCGCGCTTCCGGCGGCAAACTGTTTCTCTCAAACTTACTGAGATCCACGCCATCGACTTTGCCCATCTTTATATATTTACGACCGTCCTCGATGATCACACTTGCAAACCCCTCACCATAATATTTATTCAGCGATATCGCCTCCATGCTGACGTATTTAGCGGGAGGTTTGATTGCGGTAGGGCCAAGATCCTTGTAGACACTTTTCCCGTCGCGACTTGCGTAGATGACCCCCTCGCCGCCAAGTCCAATCACCTCCCCCAGATCGTCTGCCACCGACTGCGGAGCGGCGCCGGGCAAACGCAGGCGCTGCCACTGATCGCCCTGTACATGCTGGACCAGCAGCGGTGTCTGCCGACCTTTGTGATAGATCCGAGCCTGCACCACCCCATCCTCGGTACGGGTGACTTGTCGGACTTCATAGACCGCAGTCTTACCAGCGCTGTCGGTGTGGCGGATATGGGACAGGTGGCCATCAGCCGCGACGTAGACCCCCTGACTATTGCGCGAAAGCCCGGCAATGCTTGCGGGTGCAACGCTGTACTCGAGCAGCATCCGATTGCTCAGCTCACTGCCCGGCGCAATACGCGCCACGGCAAGCGTGCCGCCCATCGCCTTGGTTTCTGCGGTGAACCCTTCAAGAGGCCCGCCATAAGGCCGCATCTTGTCGGCGTCGAAGGCATACCATTTGCCGCCCTGGAGCACCGCACCGCCCTCGACACGCTGCCCTGCGACCCTGAACGTGCCCGTGGCCGCGGTGCCATAGTCCTTACTGACCGCCTTCAACAAGTCATAGCTGCCGGAAGCCCCCCTGAGCCGGTTAACCGCCTCAATCCCTTTGGAAACGCCTTTGCCGACCAACCTCGCACCGCCGACCGCCAACTCGCCCCACCCGCCAAGGGGGTTCAATGCACTGATCGTGGCAGCCCCAATGATCTTTGCGCCCTGTAAAACCTTCGCCGCTGCGGATAACGCAGTCCCACCCAATCGGCCCAATTTCCCTGCGCTTGCAGCGCCAGCGCTGAGCAAGCCAAAGATATCCAGCGCAAGGTCAGTAGCCCCTTCGCCATAATTACCCTGCTGGAAATTGCCAATCGCCGAATAAAACGGAACAAGGCTCAACAGATACGCTTCAGCCACTGCTGCCCTGCCCCGCTGTTTGTCCAACGTGGTCTGCCCCCGCGCGTGTTCCTTTATGTCGGGATCATCGAGATCAAGGTGTTCAACAAATGCATCGGCGATGTATCGAGTGCGATCCGAAGCAAGGCTATCCAGTAACGCGTTGCTTACCGGAACGCTTTGTTTGTTCTGCTGCACAGCGTCATTGCGCGGTACGAACTCTCGGGTCTCGCGGACAAGATTGGCCTTTCTTGAAGTGCGCACATCCGCTCGCCAGAGGTCCGTCGATCGAATAACACCTTGGGCAAAGTTGATTTCGTATGCTGCAGGCTCACCCTCCCCTTCAATTTTCAACAGCAGTTCCTGCCCCTTGGGATGATCGGTTTTATCCGTAAATCCAAGGCCTAGCGTGTGGGACAGGTTTTGATAGAAGGTGATTTTTCCATATTCGAATTTCTTCCGATCCGCCAATGGAAGCTGTGCGATCAGGTGTTTGATGGCGACAGCGATCGCAGCCTTTTTACTCCGGATCGTGTCATTGAACTGCTGGTTGAATGCCTCGGTTATGCCAAATCGGTGATTGGCATTCAACTCGGCCAGGGGGATGCGGCTGTCCGCCGAATAGAACACCGCCGGCGACGGCAGGTCCATCATGGCGATATCCAACAGCGAATGATGGCCGACCAATATGGTTGCCGGTGTTCCGGGACCGCCACGGGGATGACGGGTGGTGTTGATCAACGGCTCTTCAAAAAGCCCGCCCAGGTCGCCAAACCGTTGCTTGAGCGCCTCCAGGGCCATCGCTTTGCGACTGGGAATGTCCTTATCCAAGGACTGGCTGGCAGTGATCATTTGCCGCTGGCGGGTGTTGAAGGTGGTTTGCAGCAGGTTCAGCTCTGCGTCGGTGTAGCGCTCATCCTCCTTGCGTTCGAGCAGGCCATTGACCACGCCCCAGTCCACCAGGGCCCCCCGCTGCACATCGCGGGTAAGACCAGGATCGGCCGCGCCCGCACTTTCTGCCTGCTGCATGACCTGGGCGAAGGTCATGTTCGGCACTTTCCCCGGCGACTGGGCCTCGATGGTCGCCGTAGCAATTGCCAGGCTGACCCAGGCCGGGCTGCCATAGGTCACCCGGTCCGGGATGTCCTTGACCAGAAATTCAGGCGCCTTGCGGGCCAGCAACCCATAGGCGCCTACCCCAGCCATCTGCGGGCTGGTCTTGCCACTGCTGCTCAGGTGCCTGCTCAACCTGTCCACCACGAAGGAGGCAGGTTTGCCCCAGTGCGCATCGCTGGCCAGGTCGAAACCCGCCACCTTGTTGCGATGAGGCGCGGCGATGGACTGCGGATCCAACTGCACCGCAATGGCGGCCAGCAGATAGTCGTTGACGCTGCGGTCGGTGGCTATCCCGCCCATTTGCTCTTGCAGGTGCTTTCCCAGCCGCTGCCCTTCAGCGGAACTCACCAGGGATTCCAGGGCCTTGACGGGGTTGCTCGGTACCGGTGTGGCAACGGGCTGGCGCTGGTCCAGAAAATCCAGCAGCCCCTGGCCTTGTGCGCCCTGCGGCTGCTCTGCGAGGTGGCTCTGGGCGAACGCACCCAGCCTGCGTTGCTCATCTGGGCTCATGGGCACCGGCCACGACAACCCTCCGCCAAAATCCCCAAGCGGATGCTCCAGGGCTCTTGCAGTGACTGCATCGGCGAGGCTGGTGAGATGAAAGTGGCTGAGGGGCAGGAACAGGCCCAGGTGCCTGATGACGCTCGCCAAAGTGGCGCTCTTGCCGTCTGCCAGGGGATAGGAGGAGCCGGCGTCTATGTCCAGGGGGGTATGCGCCAACGCGGCCTGCACTGCCTGGGGTGTGGCGTTTACCCCCAGCCGGGTGGCGACTTCGTAGAGCTTTTGCCCCAGTACCTTGAGGTTCTGCCTGTCGCCCAGTGCAGCCTCAAGGCCTGGCTTCTCCTCGACCAGGCTGATCCGGACCTCTTCGCCGCCAGTTGCCAGGTTGGATTCCGTCGGTGGGGTGCTGACGGGATCAGCCAACGATGCGGGCAGCATGGCCCCCAGAGACGGTTGCGAAGCAACAGCGCGCGATTCAAGCATGGAGAGGCCTCCCTTCTTAAGGTCAGTGAGCCTCCCACGTTGCCGCCAGCGATAAAATCAGATGCGCGCTACTCGCGATGTGGGGTATTTCAATATCCCCGCTCGAAACTCACCTCGCCACGCAGCGAATCCTTGGCCTGGTACGCCCGCAGATTTTCGACAAACAGTGCCACCATGCGCCGCGGGCAGGTCGGCGCCGAGCTGTGGCCGGTCAGCAACAAGCCCCAGGCGGTCCAGAACGGATGGCGCTGTGGCAGTGGTTCCTGGCGACAAACGTCGATGACCGCGCCGGCCAGGTGCCCTTCTTTCAGGGCCTCGACCAGATCGGCATCCACCACCGCCACACCCCGGCCGACGTTGATAAACAGGCCGGTGGGTTTGAACTGCTTAAACAGCGCCGCATCGTACAGATCGTGGGTATTGGGGGTGTTGGGCAGCAGGTTGACCACATAGTCCACCTCGCCCACCAGACGGCCCAGTTGATCCGGCCCGGCTACCTCGATAAACGGGGCCTGCTCCCGGGCTTGGCTGGCAATGCCGTACAACTCCACACCAAAGGGCAGCAGGAATTGCGCCACGCTCTGGCCGATATCACCGGTGCCGACAATCAGCACCTTGCGCCCCGCCAGGCTCTGGCCCATGCGGTTGTCCCACTTGCGCTCGACCTGGCTGACCAGGCGCGCCAGCACCTCACGTTCGTGGCCGAGCATGTAGGTGAGCACGTACTCGGCCATCACCTGGCCAAAAATGCCGACCGCGCGGGTCAGGCGATAATCCCGAGGCAAGCCATCGGCCAGCAGCGGCGTGATGCCAGCCCAGGTCGATTGCAGCCATTGCGGGTGATGGCCCTGGCGCAGCAGGGTTGCCAGCAGGTCCGGCTGGCCCAGCCATACCGGGCAATCGGCGGCATGGCGCGACAATTGGGCCGAGTCGCCACTGGTCAGGACTTCAAGATCCGGCGCCGCTTCGCGCAGCAGTCGGGCGTACAGCGGGTGGTCCTGTTCTGCTATCAGAACGCGCATGGTTCAAACCTTTCAAAAACAGTGCAGGCGGCCACCGACAGCAAACTGACTGCAGGGCTCGGGGCTCGCCAGGTCATTCGATTCAAACGTGTCCCGAGCGGGACACGGGTCGATCACATCGGGTCGTTACGGCGCAGCAGTTCTTCGGGCAAGTGCTCGATGTACTCGTCATCCGGCGGTGGCATTTGCAGGTGGTAGCCCTGCTTTTGCAGGTTGTCCAGGACCGCGACGATATCTTCCTGCTGCAGTTTGCGTTCCGGCGTCAGCACCAGGTTGAACGCGTGTACCGGCTTGCCGAACACGGTCAGCAGGCCCTCGGGCACGCGTTCCAGGGCATCGCTTTTGAGCACATAAAGGTACATGCCAGCGCGTTTCGGGCTGCGGTATATGGAACAAATATGTTTCAAGGCTGTTCTCCGGCAGTGGCCAGGCTGTCGAGCAGCGCCTGGCCCATCAACTCGCGGCGCCAGCCACGCAGCGAGTCAGGCAATTGGTAAGGCCCATCGGGGTAGCCACTCTTGACCAGTGCCTCGAGGGTTTTCTTGCGCAGCATCAGCTCCGGGGCCATGTCCAGGCGTTCGGCGAAGGTCTGGCCGAGCGCGCGCAGTTGCTTGATCAGCACAGCGGCATCCACCGGCAACGGCTCAGGCACGGCCGGCGGCCATTGGTCCATCGGCACACTGGCGGCACGCTTGATCAGGCCCAGCAGGAATTCGCCGTCCTGGCGCACGGTACGCGGGTGCATGTCTTCGGTTTTGCCCAAGGCCGCGAGGTTATCCGGCTGCGACTTGGCCAGGGGCCATAGCGAGTGTTCGCGGACGATGCGGTTGCGTGGCAGGTCGCGGGCACGGGCTTGCTGCTCGCGCCAGGCGCACAGTTCGCGCAGGACGGCGAGCTGGGCACGGGACAGTTTCCAGGCCAGCTTGGCGTCGCGGTACACCTCGTAAGGGTCGATTTCCCGGCGTAGGTTGGCCACCAGCTCGGCGCCGTCTTCCAGAACCCAGGCGTATTTTTCGTCCGACAGTCGCGGACGCAGCCGTGTATAGACTTCCGCCAGGTGCACCGCATCTTCGGCGGCGTAACTGACCTGGGTCTCGGACAATGGCCGCTGCAGCCAGTCCGAACGGGTCTCGCCCTTGGGCAACTCGATGTCCAGCACCGCTTGCACCAGGCGCGAGTAGCCCATGGAGAAACCGAGGTTCAAGTAGGCGGCTGCCAGTTGGGTGTCGAACAATGGCACCGGCAGGCTGCCGGTCAGGCGCAGCAGCACTTCCAGGTCTTCACTGCAGGCATGCACCACCTTGATCACCGCCGGGTTTTCCAGCAAGGCGGCCAGGGGTTGCCAGTTATCAATGGTCAGGGGATCGATCAGATAAGCGCGTACACCATCCCCGATCTGGATCAACCCGGCGATGGGATAGAAGGTGTCGACCCGCATGAATTCGGTGTCGAGGGCGACGAATGGCAACTGCTGCCATTCGGCGCAATGCTGGCCGAGGCTATCGTTGTCGCAGATCCAGTGAATATCGATGGCCACACGGCTCTCCCTTGAAGAATGGCGCGCAGTATATATCGCCAGCGGGACTTTCGAGCACCCGCAGTGTGCCAGCCATCATGAAAACTCTGACAGGAGACGAAGAATAGCCCGACAGTTGAGGGTTATCCTCTTTTGCGCAGCACATAAACCCGCCACAGGGCCGAGCCGGGCATGAACTCTTGCTGGTTCAGCACCGTAAAGCCCGCCTGGCGAAACTCCGCTTCCACCTCCACACGATGGGACAACAAGGGTTGCCCTGTGCCCGGCGGATGGAGCTGACGATGGCGGCTGTCACTGTCCACCGCGACAATCACCGTGTCGCGGCTGACCCGGTGAAACTCGCGTAACAGCGTCAGTCGCGCCTCGACACTGGAGACGTGGCGAAACAGTTCCAGGCAAAAAATACAGTCCACCGCGTTGGCCGACAGGCCGATGGAAAATGCCGAACCCTGGAACGTCTTGATCCGCCGCAGAAAGGCCGCGCCATAGTGGCTCTGGGCATGATCAAGCATGGTCTGGGAAAAGTCCGAGGCCAGGATCACGCGATTGCTGTGCTCGGCCAGCACCGGCCAGAAGCGTCCCGCCCCACAGGCCAGGTCCAGCAACAGGCCGGGCTCCCCCGCGACTTTCAGAGCCTGGCGCACCAGGCGCTCGTCGCGCCATAACCACAGGCGCCGCAACAAGCCTGGCGGCCGTGGGTCACCACAGACGCGAGCGTGGTCACGATCACAGCGCGCGGCGAATTCAGCCTCGATGGACGATGGGGGTTGCGACGACATCACGGTACTCATGTAGATGAACCGGTCTCTACGGACACTGGACTTTCAGCTTAATCACCCCCGCGTGAAAAAAAGGTCGAAAGACTCAGGGTTCATCATCACGCCTGGTGCAGGTACCAGCGCCAGTCCTGCTCGCCCACCTCGCCCATGAACTGCCGGTACTCGGCCCGCTTGACCGCCAGGTACACGCCGAGAAATTCCTCGCCGAACGCTTCACGCGCCCAGGCCGAACCTTCCAAGGCACGCAAAGTGGTGAGCCAGTCGGTGGGCAGCAGCTCCTTGGCCTGGGCATAACCGTTGCCCGTCACCGGCGCGCCGGGATCGCGCTGCTCGCGAATGCCACGGTGGATCCCCGCAAGGATGGCCGCCGCCGCCAGGTACGGGTTGGCATCGGCGCCACAGATGCGGTGTTCGATATGCCGCGAAAACGCCGGCCCACCCGGCACCCGCAGGCTGACGGTGCGGTTGTCGACACCCCAGGTGGCCGCCAGCGGCGCATAGCTGTTGCTCTGGAAACGCCGGTAAGAGTTGGCGTTGGGACAGAACAGCAGCAAGGAATCGAGCAAGGTGCTGAGCATCCCGCCGACCGCCTGGCGCAGCAGCGGCGTACCGTCGGCTGCCTCGCTGGCAAACAGATTGTTGCCATCGGCGTCCGCCAGGCTGACGTGCATGTGCATGCCGGTGCCGGCCAGGTCGTCGAACGGCTTGGCCATGAAACAGGCGGTCATCCCGTGTTTGTGGGCCACGCCCTTGACCAGGCGCTTGTAACGCACCGCCTCGTCCATCGCCTGCAACGCATCGCTGCGATGCTCGAGGGTGATTTCCACCTGGCCGGGGGCGTATTCGGAAATCGCCGTGCGCGCGGGAATGCCTTGCAGCTTGCAGGCGCTGTACAGGTCGGCCAGAAACGGCTCGATCTGCTCCAGCTCGCGCAGGCCGTAGACCTGGGTCGAGCGCGGGCGACCGCCGTCCATATCCCGCGCCGGTTGTGGGCGGCCGTTACTGTCGGGCTTCTGGTCCAGCAGGTAGAACTCCAGTTCCGCGGCCATCACCGGGTAATAACCATCGGCCTTGAGCCCGTCGATGACCTTGGCCAGCAGGTGCCGGGGGTCGGCCACGGTCGCCGGCAAGCCTTCCTCCGGGTGCATGCTGACCTGCACCGCCGCCGTGGGAATCAACCGCCACGGCATGCGCTGCAAACTGCCGCTGATCGGGTAGGCGCGGCAGTCGATATCCCCCACCTCCCACACCAGGCCGGAGTTTTCCACGTCATCGCCATTGAGGGTCAGGCCCAGAATGGTACTGGGCAGCGGCCGGCCGGTGGCGTAGACCGCCAGCAGTTCATCACGGTGCAGCAACTTGCCGCGGGGCACGCCGTTGCTGTCGAGGATGAATAGCTCGAACATCTCGATATCGGGGTTTTGGTCAAGAAAGGATTGGGCTTCGTGCAGGCTGGCAAAGACGGTACTCATGGCAACTCTCTTACGTTTGCGTCAGGCAGGCGCGCGCGACGGCGCACCCGTGATAGGGGCAATCAGCGTAAGGGAGCGGTATCCGGCGGGCGGGCATGGCGGCAGTGCCACAGTGCCCAAAAAGCCAGTTCAGAAGGCAGTGCATCAACGCCCAGCCAACACACCGGGCGGCTGGGCGCGGTGGCGCCAGGCGAGGCCTCGGGGTGAGTGTCGGGGGAACCGTCCATGCAGGGATCACAGTGAAGAGATGAGCGCCAGCCTCACACGCTGGGTTACGCCCTTAAATTCAGTCTTGGTGGAGTTCACTTTCAGGATGACTAAACATTCGCCACCCACTCACCACGTCGACAAACGCCCGGCATGCCGCGCTGCGATAAGCGCCCTTGCGACTGAGCAGGGCCACCGTGCGCTGCGGCAACGGCGGGCGCAGTTGCACCGCGTGCAAGCCCTGCTGGGCCATAGCCACCTCGCGGGGCAGGATCGTCGCCAGTTGGGTATGGCGAATAATTTCAATCACCGCACTGATCGAATTGGCCTGCATGGCAATCTGCGGCGTTATCTCCAGCGTCCGGCAATAGTCATCAATGTAACGTCGCGTCGCAAATCCGCTGTTCAACAGCACCAGGGGTTGCTGCTTGAAGTCAGCCAGCTTGAGCCACTGTTTGCGCTTCAAGGTTGGATGACTGGCGCTGGCCACTACGCTCAACTCCTCGACAAACACCCCTTGGCATTCGATGTCTGGCATGTGCTCGCCGCTGAAGCCAATGCCGATATCCAGCTGATCCTCGGTCAGCGCGCGCTCAAGACGGTCCTGGGGCATTTCCTCGACGCTGACGGTGATCCCCGGATACTGCCGATAAAACCGGGCCAGCAGCGGCCCGATCAGGTACGCGGTGAACGTTGGGGTCATGGCCAGGCGTAAATTGCCGCGAGTCAGGTCCTGCACGTCATGCATGGCCCGGGTGCCCGCCTGCAGATCCTGCAGCGCCAGGCGGGCAAACCGCACATAGGCCTGGCCCGCGTCGGTCAGGTTGACACTGCGCCCGGAACGATCCAGCAGCGGTGCCCCCAGGCTCTCTTCGAGTTGCTTGATCTGTTGCGACAATGTCGGCTGCGACACATGCAACGCTTCGGCAGCCCGCGTGAAGTTACGGTGCTCGGCGACGGCCAGCAGGTAGCGGATATGGCGTAGCAGCATGCAAAACACTCCAACTATAGGCATGACTTATGGAAACCATAATAAGCCGGTCTTGGACGCTATAACCAAAAACTTCCATCCTTGCCCCATCAGCGACGCAAGGAGAAACACCATGCAGCATCTCATCGACGGCTTGCGCAAGTTCCAGAGCGAAGCCTTCAGCCAGCGCAGTGACCTGTTCAAGCAACTGGCAACCACGCAACACCCCAGCACGCTGTTTATTTCCTGCTCCGACAGCCGTGTAGTCCCGGAGCTGTTGACCCAGCAGGAACCAGGCGATCTGTTTGTGATCCGCAATGCCGGCAATATCGTGCCGTCCTACGGCCCGGAGCCGGGCGGGGTCTCGGCCACGGTCGAATATGCGGTGGCCGTGCTGGGGGTCAGCGATATCGTGATTTGCGGCCATTCCGACTGCGGCGCCATGACGGCCATTTCCACCTGCAAATGCCTGGATCACTTGCCCGCCGTGGCCAACTGGCTGCGCCATGCCGAGTCGGCCAAGGTGATCAACGCCGCACGTACCCATGCCTCGGATGCAGAGCGACTGAGCGCTCTGGTACGGGAAAACGTGGTCGCACAATTGGCCAACCTCAAGACTCATCCCAGCGTCGCCCTGGCGCTGGAACAGGGCCGGCTGAGCCTGCATGGCTGGGTCTACGATATCGAAAGCGGCTGCATCAACGCCCTGGATGGCCGCACCGCTCGCTTTGTATCCCTGCTGGACAATCCACAGACCCGCGCACACGCCGCCTGAACCTTATTTAACCGAAGAGGAAGTCATCATGCTGCAATCCCAATTGTCCCAAACCCCACGCCTGGCCCTGGCTGACACCGTGATTGATATCAAGGCCCGCAAAAACCTGTCCTGGCAGGACCTCAGCGACGGCACCGGCCTGAGCCTGGCGTTCGTCACCGCGGCCCTGCTCGGGCAACACCCGCTGCCCAAGGACGCAGCCGATGTGGTGTGCGCCAAACTGGGCCTGGACGCGGACGCCAGCCGTCTGCTGCAAAGCGTGCCTCTGCGCGGCAGCATCCCCGGTGGCATTCCGACGGACCCGACCGTGTACCGTTTCTATGAAATGCTGCAGGTCTATGGTTCAACCCTCAAAGCCCTGGTCCACGAGCAGTTTGGCGATGGCATCATCAGCGCCATCAACTTCAAGCTGGACATCAAGAAGGTCGAAGACCCGGACGGCGGCTCCCGCGCGGTCATTACCCTGGACGGAAAATACCTGCCGACCCAGCCGTTCTAATCCCCGGGCAACCGTCTACGCTCTTGGGACATTCACAAGAACGAGGGACGGGTAATGAAGGGAATGCTCCGCGCCACCTGGCTGCTACTGTTGCTGTGTTTCAGCCAGGCCCAGGCCGCAACCCCCAATGAACAGGACGCCCAGGCCGCCAAGGCGCTGCTGGAGAAGGCCCTGGCTTATTACCACGACAACGGTGACAAGGCCTTCGCCGCCTTCAGCCGCCAGGGCGAGTTTGTCGACAAGGACCGCTATGTGTTCGTGGTCGATACCAAGGGCGTGCTGCTGGCCAGTGGCGGTCCGTCATCGGCGCTGATCGGGCGCGACGTGTCCGAAGTGCTCGGGCCGGACCTGCGCCAGTCGTTCAAGGCGGCGCTGAAGATCCCGGAAGGCAATGGCATCCAGCAGGCCGAGTACCGCTGGCAGAACTGGAACGACGGCAAGGTGGAGCGCAAACATGTGTTCTATCAGCGCATCGGCCAGCGCATCCTGGCCGTCGGCTATTACCTGCCCCGGGCCACGCCCGAACAGGCCAAGGCTCTGCGGGACAAGGCGGTCAGGGAACTGGAGAAAAACGAAGCCGGCGCGTTGAAGGCCATCAATGCGCTGCAGGGCGGCTTTTTGCAGGACGACCTGTATGTGTTTGTGGTCGACCTGGATACCGGGCGCTATGTGGCCCACGGCACCAACCTGCGCCTGATCAACACCGACTTCGCCAAGGTCAAGGACCCGGACGGCAAGCCCGTGGGCGAGCCGATCCTGCAACTGATGAAGGAGCAGGATCAGGGGGAATATCAATACCGCTGGAAAAACCCGGTGACCGGCAAGGTGGAAAACAAGCATGCCTATCTGCGTAAGAGCGGGCATTTTCTGGTGGCGGTGGGTTACTACAGCCCGTAAGCGGGCAACGCGCACAGCTGCATTGCATGTAGGAGCCGGCTTGCCGGCGCCTACGCTATCGCGCCTTGTCTTCGCGCCCCCGCAACAGGTGGTTTGGCATCGCAATCGCCGCCGCCAACCCCAGCAACGACACCGCCGCACTGACCATCAGTAAATGCCGGAAGGTGCTCAGCAACTCCCCACGCAACGCATCCTGCGCCGGGCCAGGCGCCGCGTTGAGGCCATCGAGCAGCACATTGCCGGAGCTGCCTTCGGCCATCATCGAACCACTGGCCAGATGGGCAAAACTCGAATCCTGCAACAACGCCAACAGCAAGGCCGACATGCACGCCACCCCAACCGCGCCACCCAGTGAGCGGAACAGGTTGGTGGTGCTGGTGGCGACGCCGATGTCGTGTTGCGCCACCGAGTTTTGCGTGCCCACCAGGGAAGTCGGGAACTGCATGCCCGAGGCAATGCCGCTGAGCACCATGAACAGGCTGCTGAGCATCAGCGATTTGGGTGCGCTGAAGGCCATGCCGAGGATCGCAATCGGCGTGAGCAGCGCCCCGCCAAGGATCATCGGTTTATAGCGCCCGGTCACCGAGGTCATGCGCCCGGCAAAGAACGCGCCCATCGGCAAGCCTATGGCCAGCGGCAGCAGATGCAAGGCGGCGCTGTCGGCACCGGCACCGGTGACGCTCTGGTAACGCAGGGGCATCAGCACGATCAGCGAGATGGCCTGGAAGCTGGTGAAGAAAATCGTGCACCAGCACAACACCGCGCTGCGGTTGGCGAACAGGTGCATGGGCAACAAGGGCTCCCGCGCCCGGCGCTCATGCCAGACAAATATGCTCAGCGCCACCAAGGCACACGCCAGCAGGCCCAGCACCTGATCATCACGCCAATGATGGCCCTGGCCGATTTCGGTGATGCCCAGCAACAACGCCGTCAAGCCAATGATCATCAGCAGCGTGCCGAGGTAATCAATGACCGGCTTGCGCTGCGGCACCGGCAGCCCTACCAGGGTGCGATGGGCCACCCACCAGGCGCCCGCGCCCAATGGCAGGTTGATCAAAAACACCCAGCGCCACGACAGGTACTCGGTCATATAGCCGCCCAACACCGGCCCGGCCACGCTGGCGACCGCGTACATGCTGCTGAAGTAACCCTGGTAACGCCCACGCTCACGGGGCGGGATAATGTCGCCGATGATCGCCTGGCTCACGGAAATCATCCCGCCTGCGCCAATGCCCTGGAGGATGCGCGCCAGCACCAGCTGTTCCATGCTTTGCGCCATGCCACAAAACAGCGAGGCGACGGTAAACAGGCCCATGCCGATCAGCATCATCGGCCGCCGCCCATACAGGTCGCCGAGCTTGCCGTAGATCGGCACGGCCACAGTCATCGCCACCATGTAGCCGGAGATGACCCAGGCCAGCAGGTTGACGTCGTTGAACTGCGCAGAAATGGCCGGCATCGACACGGCGACGATGGTCTGGTCCAGCGCGCCGAGGAAAATCGCCAGCATCAGGGCGGCGAGGATACTGCGTACAGAAGGAGTGGGCTGGGTCACGACAGAACCTGTAGGCAAGGCCCACGGGAAAAGAGCCCCGTGGCAATGCCCGATAGCTTACTCGATAGCCGGCTACTCGATAGCCTCGTAAGGAAGTCCGACGTAATTTTCTGCAATGGTTTTGCGCCCCGCCTGCGACTCGACAAAGTACTCCAGCTCGCTCTGGGCAATGCGTTGGCTGAAGCCATCCGCCTCGGGAAACTGGTGCAGCATCGAGGTCATCCACCAGGAAAACCGTTCAGCCTTCCAGATGCGCCGCAGGCAGATCTGTGAATATTTCTCCAGCAACTCCACGCGCCCTTCCCGGTACACCTTGCGCAAGATAGTGAACAAGGTGCTGACATCACTGGCCGCCAGGTTCAGGCCCTTGGCGCCGGTGGGTGGCACGATATGGGCGGCGTCCCCCAGCAGGAACAGGCGCCCGTACTGCATCGGCTCCACCACGAAACTGCGCAGCGGGGCGATGCTCTTTTCGATCGACGGCCCGGTCACCAATTGCGCGGCCAACTCATCGGGCAGGCGCGCCTTGAGTTCATCCCAGAAGCGCTGGTCGGACCATGCCTCAAGCGACTCCTCGGCCGGCACCTGCAGGTAATAACGGCTGCGGCTGGGCGAACGCATGCTGCACAGGGCAAAGCCGCGTGGGTGCTTGGCGTAGACCAGTTCGGCGTGAACCGGCGGGGTGTCGGCGAGGATACCCAGCCAGCCGAACGGGTAGACCCGCTCGAAGGTCTGGAGCACATCGGCGGGGATCGACTGGCGTGCCACGCCGTGGAAGCCATCGCAGCCGGCGATGTAGTCGCAGTCCAGGCGCACGTGTTGGCCCTGGTGCTCGAAGGTCAGCCAGGGCCGTTCGCCCTTGAGGTCGTGGGGCTGAACATTGCGCGCTTCATACAGGGTGATCGCACCGGCTTGCTCGCGGGCCGCCATCAGGTCGCGGGTGACTTCGGTCTGGCCGTAGATCATCACGGTCTTGCCGCCGGTCAGGGATTTCAGGTCGATATGTTGCAAGCGACCGTTCAGCGCCAGCTCGAAGCCTGCATGTACCAGGCCCTCGGCGTCCATTCGCTGGCTGACCCCGGCCTGGCGCAACAGGTCGACCATGCCCTGCTCCAGCACACCGGCGCGAATACGTCCGAGGACATAGTCGGGGGCCTGGCGCTCAAGAATCAGGGTTTCAATTCCCGCATTGTGCAGCAACTGGCCGAGCAGCAGCCCCGAAGGGCCGGCGCCGATAATGGCGACTTGGGTTTTCAGGGTTTTCATTATTTTTATGGCCCGCCTGCTTCCCCCGAACGTATTCAGTGAAAGCGTTGTCATTGGTTTTGGTGCTGGCATTTTTCCCTTGAGTGAGCCCCATAAGAAGGTGAAAACTGAGCCAAAGCCTGCGCTTTTCGCCAATTGGGGCGATTACCGAACCACTGTCCTGAGTATCGGATTGAAACCATGACCAAAAATGCCAGTCCCGCCGTTCCAGTGTTCAAACTCTATGGGGAAAGCCAACAGTGGCCGACCCCGGATTTGTTGCACTGTGAAACCATCTCCCGGCGCAGCCGTGAGTACCAGTGGGAGATCCAGCCCCACCGACATGCGGACCTGTGCCAGTTGCTCTACGTGTACAAAGGCCAGGCGCAGTTGGAGATCGAGGGCCAGCGCACGACGCTGACGGAATCGACCCTGCAAGTGCTGCCGCCGTTATGCGTGCATGGGTTTCGGTTTGCCGAGGATGTGCAAGGGTTTGTGGTGACACTGGCTGCGCCGCTGGTGGCGCATCTGCAAGGCCAACTGGGCTCGGCGGTAGATGGCTTGAGCGCCCTGGGCAGTTATCCGGCGGGCCAGGACAGTGACTACCTCAATAGCCTGTTTGCCCGGTTGCAGGATGAATACAACGACAACTTCCCGGCCCGGGACATGATGATGCACGCCCTGGTCAGCGTGCTGTTGGTGTGGATCAGCCGCCAGGCCATCCAGCGCTGCCATACCCGGGTGCCACGCAGCCTTGAGTATTTTCGGCGCTTCACCCAGTTGGTGGAGCAGCACTACCGCGAACACCCGAAGATCGAAGACCTGGCGCACAAGCTGGGGATCTCGGTGTCGCACCTCAACGGCACCTGCCGCGAACTGGGCGGGCAGCCGGCCTTGCAGATCATGCACGACCGCCAATTGCTGGAGGCCAAGCGCCTGCTGACCTACACCAGCATGACCATCAATGAAATGTCCGACGTACTGGGGTTCTCTGATCCGACGAACTTTTCTCGACTGTTTCGCCGGCGCGTCGGGTTTTCACCCAAGGTGTTTCGCGAACAGTTGAATGCAGAGTGATCGACCGCCCACCTTCTGTAGGCCGATTTACCGTGGTGAGAAGGTTTGTTGTGCTGAGGGGGCTTGTTGTGGCGAGGGGGCTTGCCCCCGTTGGGGCGCGAAGCGGCCCTGAAATGGGACTGCTGCGCAGTCCAACGGGAGCAAGCTCCCTCGCCACAAGAGCCATAGAAGCCCCAGAAGCCACAGGAGCTCCATTGCCACCACAGCCCTCCGGCTTAGCGCAACGCGCTCAGGGTCGCCGAGTAGGTGCATTGTCCGTGGTTGCAGGTTGCGGCCATGCCGGGTTGCATGCGGGCCTGTTCGGCGCGGTAGGCGGCGGTGCCATAGAGGGCCGTGGCCAGGGCGCAGAGGGTAAAAATCATCAGGTACTTTCTGGTTTTGATCGTCATGGCGGTGACCTCCGGACAGATCAAGAAGGTGCTGTGGTAAGCATAGGTCAGCCAGGGCGAGTTGCCAGTATTGAGGGGTATTCAGGCGCCTTATCGCACGTCTAGCCCTGCATCCCATTGCGGCTGCGGCGGGAACCTCAACACCAGGAAATCCAGAAGGCTGCGCAACGCCTGGGGCATGTGCTTGCGCGAGGCATACACCGCGTACATGTTCATCTGCCGTGGCTCGGCATGGGGCAGCAGGCGGATCAACTGGCCGCTGCGGATGTAGTCGCCGGCCTGGTAGGTCGGCAACATCGCCACCCCCGCCCCGGCCAGGGTCACGCGTAGCAAGGTGCTGGCTTCATTGGCGCTGATATTGCCGTGTACCGGCACCGACACCGGCTCGCCATCTTCCTCGAAATGCCACAGGCTTTTGCCGAAGTAGGAATGGGTCAGGCAATTGTGCCCCGCCAGCTCTTCTACCCGCTGCGGTTGCGGATGTTCCAGCAGATAGGCCGGCGACGCGCAGATCACCGAGCGGCATACCGTCAGGTGCCGCGCAATCAGGTTGGGGTCCAGGTCGTTGCTGGTGCGAATCGCCAGGTCGATGCGCTCATCCACCAGGTTCACCGTGCGGTCGAGCATTTGCAGATCAATGGTCACCTGCGGGTAGCGCTTGACGTACTCGGCCATCGCCTCCGCCAGTTGCGCCTGGCCAAACGAGGTGCTGACACTCAGGCGCACCAGGCCACGAGGGGTGTCGTCCGGTTCGCTGACGGCGGCCTGCATGTCGCAGGACAATTCCAGCATCTGCCGGCAACGCGGCAGGGTTTCGCTGCCGGCGGCGGTCAGGCTGAGCTTGCGCGTGGTGCGGTGCATCAGGCGCGCGCCCACCCAGTCCTCCAGCTCTGCCAGGTAGCGCGACACGACTGGGCGCGACAGGTCCAGATGATCGGCGGCCGCAGACTGGCTGCCCAGGTCGACCACCGTGACAAACACGCGCATTGCTTGAAGACGATCCATGATTTGCCCGGTTTTAGAAACAAACTATGTTCCAGCATCGCATTTTTTGCTGCGTTAAGTGCAACTAAGCTCTGTCCATCGCCTGCCAAGGCACCTCTGACCTGGACCTGAACATGCTCACCACCCTCAAGCGCTTTGTATTGGCCACTACCGTACTCGGCTTTGCCGCTCACGCAGCTGCCGCCGACCTTACTCTCGACGTGTACAACCCCGGTGAATCGGCGATCTTCCCCGTCAGCTCGGTGCTGGTCAGCGGCGAGAAAGACGCGATCCTGGTGGACGCGCAGTTCGGCAAGGGCCAGGCCGAGCAACTGGTGCAGAAGATCCGCGCCAGTGGCAAACAGCTGACCACCATCTACATCAGCCATGGCGACCCGGATTACTACTTCGGCCTCGACACCCTGGCCAGCGCTTTCCCACAGGCCAAGATCCTTGCACCGCAGCCGGTGGTCGACCATATCAAGGCCACCGTTGCCGGAAAAGTCGCCTACTGGGGCCCGAAAATGGGTGCCGACAAACCCGCCAAGACCATCATTCCTCAGGTCCTCGAAGGCCATAGCCTGACGCTCGAAGGGCAACCGCTGGAAGTCATCGGCCTGGACGGCCCGCAGCCGGATCGCAGTTTCGTCTGGATCCCATCAATCAAGGCCGTGGTCGGCGGCGTGGTGGTCTCGGACAATATCCACTTGTGGATGGCCGACACCCAGGGCGCGCAATCCCATACCGATTGGCTGGGCACCCTGCAACGTATCGAAAAACTCAAGCCGGTCACCGTGGTGCCGGGCCACTACCTGGGCACGCCTTCGGTCAAATCCGTCGCCTTCACGGCCGACTACATCAAGGCTTTCGATGTAGAAACCGCCAAGGCCAAGGATTCCGCCGCCCTGATCGCAGCCATGAAAAAACGCTACCCGAAGCTGGCCGATGAAAGCTCCCTGGAGCTGAGTGCCAAAGTCGCCAAGGGCGAAATGCAGTGGTGAATTGATCCAACTCTTACCGCACTGGAGAACGTCATGAGCAAGATCGCAATCATTGGTGCCACCGGCCGTGCCGGTAGCCAACTGCTGGAAGAAGCCCTGCGTCGCGGCCATACGGTCACGGCCATCGCACGCAACACTGGAGCTATCGCCGCGCGCCCGGGCTTGACCGTCAAACAGGCCGACGCCCTGGACGCTGCAGCCCTGCAACAGGCCATCAGCGGCAGCGACGTGGTGATCAGCGCTGCGCACTTCGCCACCCTGCCGGCCCCTGCGGTGATCGGGCCGGTAAAACAGGCGGGCGTGAAGCGTCTGCTGGTAGTGGGTGGCGCGGGCTCGCTGCTGTTGCCGGACGGCGGGCGGGTCATCGACAGCCAGGGTTTCCCTGCCGAATACAAGGCCGAGGCCAGTGCTGGCGCGGCATTCCTCGACACCTTGCGTCAGGAAAAGGAACTGGACTGGACCTTCCTTTCGCCCTCGGCAGAGTTTGTCGAGACCGAGCGCACCGGCACCTTCCGCCTGGGTCAGGACGACCTGTTGGTGAGCAGCGCAGGCCGTAGTTGGATCAGCTTTGCCGACTTCGCCATTGCCCTGATTGACGAAGTGGAAACACCGAAGCATTCGCGCCAACGCTTTACCGTGGGTTACTGACACACCCTGCCGACGAAATCGCCCTGGCTTGTGTGGGAACTGTCTTACCCGGTTCCCACACAAGCCGGTGCCGGTTTTTTCAATAGTCCCTGCGACTTTCTGATTTGCCCACTGCCCTGCGCAGCCGCCTAATAGCAGCCTTGTCCATTCAAGGCCCGCCCATGGAAAACGTCCACGCCAAACCCACCACCGCCCTCTGGCTGATGATCAGTGTTGTACTGGTGGCCCTCAACCTGCGCCCGTCCATGGCAGCAGTCGGTCCTTTGTTATCGTCGATCCGTGGTGATATGCCGCTGAGTTTCAGCACCGCGTCGTTGTTGACCATGCTGCCGGTGATGGCGATGGGCTTGGCGATGTTCTTCGGCATGGGCCTGGGCAAACGCTTTGGCGAACATCGCAGCATCGTGCTGTCGCTGGTAGTGATTGGCCTCGCCACCCTGTCACGGCTGTTTCTCGACTCCGCCGCCGAGTTGATCCTCAGCGCCATCGCCGCCGGCGTGGGCATTGCGCTGATCCAGGCGTTGATGCCGGCGCTGATCAAGTCGCGCTTTCGTGACAATGTTTCACTGTTCATGGGCCTGTACGTCACCGCGATCATGGGCGGCGCGGCATTGGCGGCGTCATTCTCGCCGCTTATCCAGGTGCAGACCGGCAGTTGGCGGATCGGCCTGGCCATCTGGGCGGTGCTCGCCGTGCTGGCGCTGCTGTTCTGGTATGCCCAGCGCGCGGCATTGCCTCCCCTGCCCCACGCCGCTACCGGTGCGCAGGCGTCGTTTTTGGGTAATCGCCGCGCGTGGTTGCTGGCGATATTCTTCGGCCTCGGGACCGCTTCCTACACCTGCGTGCTGGCATGGCTGGCGCCGTACTACGTCGAGCAGGGCTGGAGCGAACAGAGTGCCGGTTTGCTACTGGGTTTCCTGACCGCCATGGAGGTGGTCTCCGGGCTAATCACCCCGGCCATCGCCAACCGGCGCCAGGACAAGCGCGCTGTGGTGGCCGTGTTGCTGGTGCTGATCATCGCCGGCTTCTGTGGCCTGATCCTCTCCCCACAGCACCTCACCCTCCTGTGGCCATGCCTGCTGGGCCTGGGCATTGGCGGGCTGTTCCCAATGAGCCTGATCCTGTCCCTGGACCACCTGGACAACCCGCGCCGTGCGGGTGGCCTGACAGCCTTCGTGCAGGGTATCGGCTACCTGATTGCTGGCGTGTCGCCACTGATCGCTGGGGTGATTCGCGACCAACTGGGCAGTTTCGAATGGGCCTGGTGGTCGCTCACGGCGGTGGTGGGGGTGATGCTGCTGATGGTCCTGCGCTTCGACCCGCGCCACTACGCACGGCATATTCGCTAGGGCGTCGTGTTCCAAACAGTATCTGTCCCACAACAGACATAGAAAGGTCCGACAGACCTTTCTATTGGCACGAGCGTTCCGTTAACATTTTGCCTTGTTTGCGCTGCGGTCGCGCAACAGGCTCACGGACGGAACGAATGCTAAACAGCAACTTGCTTAGAAAGCTCGATATGCAGGACCTGATGGTTTTTGTCGCTGTGTATGAGCAAAGCAGCGTCACCGATGTGTCCGAAACCCTGTTTGTCAGCCAGTCCACGGTCAGTTACAGCCTGAAGAAACTGCGCACCAGCTTCGAAGACGATCTGTTTATCAACACCCGTGCGGGCATGCGCCCGACCTACAAAGCCAGCAGCATGTACGGGCATGTGCAGAAAATCCTCGAAAGCATCAACCTCTGCCACGCGGGCGCCCAGACGTTCGACCCCACGCAAAAAGCCGTCACCTTCAACCTTTGCGCGCCCGAATACTTCGAGCAACTGATCCTGCCCAGGTTGCTGAAACACTTCGATCACGCCGACCTGCCAGTGATCGTCAATGTGCAAAAACTGGAAACCGAGATTCCCGTGGAGGCCCTGCGCGACGGGCGCCTGGACCTGGTGATTTGCTTCGGCCCGCACTTTCACCGTGAGCACAAGGATCTCAGGACGCAGATGCTGCTGGAGGACGACCTGGTCTGCGTCTTCGATAAACGCGCCGCCCCGCGCGAGCCGGCGTTCAGCCTGCAGTCGTTTGTGGCCCGGCGCCATGTATTCCCGACACCCTGGACCTCGGACACCAACATGATCGACGGCTGGCTCGCCCGCCAGGCCCACAAGCGCCAGGTTATCGCCCGGGCCAACAGCTACAGCGCGGCGCTGAAGATGATTGCCGGCACCGACTTTATCGTCACCCTGCCCCGGCGTGTGCAACAGCTGCTGGCCCTGGAGCCGCAGTTCGGCCACTGCGAAGCCCCCAACGGCCTGCCGGGGTTCACCCTGGATATGCAGTGGAACGACGTCAGCGAGCAGGAAACTGCCAACGCGTGGTTTCGCGAGCAGGTGGTCAAGGCAGTGGCAAGCGTCAAGCAGGATGCGGCAAAAGAAGCGCAGATATGACGTGCCGCTTAGTGCTCTCAGCCCCCCATAAATGCTTCCAGCCGCGAGCGCATCCAGCGTTCGGCGGGGTCACTGTCAACGTGGCTGAGCCAGACCATGGACAAGTCCAGGGTCGGCGTATCGAACGGGAACGGCTCACAAAACAGATTGCCCGCTGCGGCCATGGCCTGGGCCGTGTAATCCGGAAGGCTGGCGATCATATCGGTGCCGGCCAGCAGTGCCGGCAAGGAGCTGTATTGCGGCACAGATAACACCACATGCCGCTTGCGACCGATCTCCGCCAGCCACTCATCGGCAAACCCTGCGACGTTGGCGGTGTGGGACACCAGCACATGGGGTCGTGAGCAATATTCATCGAGGGTCAGCGGCTGGTCCGAGGCATCGGCGCGTAGCACGCTGGGGCGGATATGGCGCAACAACTTGCGCTTGGCATTGGCCGGCAGGCCACGGGTCTGGGTGATGCCGACGGTGATATCGCCAGAGGCCAGCAAGTCCGGGATCCGCCAGTAATCGACATGCTGCACCACAAACACCACCTGCGGCGCTTCGGTGCGCAGGGCCCGCAACAGCGGCGGCAACAGGCCGAACTCGACGTCATCGGACAGGCCGATGCGAAAGGTCATGGTACTGACAGACGGATCGAAATCATGGGTAAGGCTCAACGCCGCCGACAGCGAGTCCAGGGCCGGCGACAGATGCAAGATAAGCTCCTCGGCCCGCGCCGTGGGCTCCATACGATGGCCGACACGGATAAACAGCGGGTCGTTGAACAACGTGCGCAAGCGGTTGAGGGCCGAACTGACCGTGGGTTGGCCGAGAAACAGCTTCTCTGCCACACGCGTTACGTTGCGCTCGAGCATCAGCGTTTCAAAGACCACCATCAGGTTGATGTCGGCCTTGCGTAATTCATTGCGATTCATGGCAAACGCCCTACAGCCCAAGACTGCCGGCAGTTTAGGAACACTGCGGGGCCTGCGTCTATGCGTCGACTATCCAACCCACGTGTTTGAGACTATAAATCAGCTTCCATGACAACCGAGAACATCCCCGTGCTGGTCATTCTTGCCCTGGCCATCCTGATGGCCGGGCTGTGTATCTGGAGTATCAGACTCATCGCCCACCCAACCGCCAGGACGCTGCTGCGGGTGTTTGTCGGGCTGTGCCTGGCCGCCATCGTTGCGTATCTGGTCCTGGCGTCGGGGTTTCCCGCGGCGCTGCTGGTATAGGCAGATTGACGAGCCCGGCGCCTCGCCCTCTAATTAGCCACTTTCTTCAAGCAAGGAGCGCTTAGCCATGAAATTCGCCTACACCATCGTCTACGTCCCGGACGTGGCCGCGTCACTGCAGTTTTTCGAAAAAGCCTTTGGCTTCAGCCGACGCTTCCTGCATGAATCAGGGACCTATGGCGAGTTGGAAACCGGGGGCACTACTTTGTCCTTCGCCGCCCATGAGCTGGGGGAGATGAACTTCAAGGGTGGGCACGTCGCCGCCCATACCTCGAAGCAACCGCTGGGCATGGAGCTGGGGTTTGTAACCGAAGACGTACCGGCGGCCCACGCCAAAGCGCTGGCCGCAGGTGCCAGCGAACTCTCGGCACCGAGCAGCAAGCCCTGGGGCCAGGTAGTGTCTTACGTGCGCTGCCCGGATGGCACGCTGGTAGAGCTGTGTACGCCGATAGCCGGATGAAAGCGCTGGGGGCGCTCTCATCGTCGGACGTCAGGGCTTAAGCGGGCGCTCCTGGTCGCGCTCGGACAATTCCGTCCCATCATCCGGGTGCTTCCAGGTCTGCGGTTTCTCTTCTTCGTGAAGCCGCCGAGCCCGCTCCTGCGCCGAGTCGTCGCGTGGCTTGGGTTCGTTATTCATACCCACCTCCCATCCATAAGAATTGGTCTTATGACCCAGCATAGAACTGGAGATAGCCATGGGCAGCTTTTCTGATGGATGGTGGCAAGCCAAGCTTTTTTGTGAGAAATGGACAGCCTCAGGTAAGGCGACCCATTCCCCCATAACCTATGGAAACAACCACCGGCCTTATTCAGAAGGGTCGCCTCTCAGCTTCCTCGCTCTTTATTGGATTGGGAGAGCACAGAGGCGGCAAGCGCTTTCGTCTGCTCGCTGTACTTATCGCTCTGAAGCGTCTTTCCAGCTTTTTCCTCCATCTGCGCACTGGTCTGCTTATCCGTACCACTTTGAGCCAACGCCGAGGCAGCCAGGCTTCTGGCGATAGCTGAGGCGTTTGAATTATTCAGGGTTTCGGCTGCTAACGTGGCCATCTTGTCGGAGGTCTTTTTCGTGTTTTTACTCATCAGGCATTCCTTTGCAGTGTTGGGATGGGAGAACTATCTCGCACACGGCAAACGATATTGACTTACAGAGGGGCGCGCAACGCAGGCGCTGTGCGTAACGTTTTGGAAGCCTGCATGAAAGGTGGGTTTGTTGTGTAGTACGGGGAGTGAATCGTAGGAGGCGGTATTTTCAGCAAGTTTCGGAAACGAAAAAGCCCCGTAGTTTTTCAACTACGGGGCTTTTTCTGTGTAATGGCGGAGAGATAGGGATTCGAACCCTAGGTACCGGTGAAGGTACAACGGATTTCGAATCCGTCCCATTCGGCCACTCTGGCATCTCTCCAACGGCGCGCATCATAACAGTCTGTTTCGTGGAAGCAAAGCGCCGAAGCAATTTTTTTCCGTGCTATCAGATGCTTGCGTCGATTACAGCGGTACGCCGAGACGGTTGGCGACTTCTTCGTAGGCTTCGATCACGTCACCGAGGCCCTGGCGGAAGCGGTCTTTGTCCATCTTCTTGCGGGTGTCTTTGTCCCACAGGCGGCAGCCGTCCGGGCTGAATTCGTCGCCCAGGACGATGGAGCCGTCGTGGAATACGCCGAATTCCAGTTTGAAGTCCACCAGCAGCAGGCCGGCGTCGTCGAACAGTTTGCTCAGGACGTCGTTGACCTTAAGGGACAACTCTTTCATGCGCGCCAGTTGCTCAGCGGTGCCCCAGCCGAATGCCACGACGTGGGATTCGTTGATGAACGGGTCGCCCTTGGCGTCGTCCTTGAGGAACAGTTCGAACGTGTAAGGGTTGAGCTTGAGGCCCTCTTCCACGCCCAGGCGCTTGACCAGGCTACCGGCAGCGTAGTTACGCACGACGCACTCGACCGGGATCATGTCGAGCTTTTTCACCAGGCATTCGTTGTCGCCCAGCAGTTTGTCGAATTGGGTCGGAATGCCGGCCGCTTCGAGCTTCTGCATGATGAAGGCGTTGAACTTGTTGTTCACCATGCCCTTGCGGTCGAGCTGTTCGATGCGCTTGCCGTCGAACGCCGAGGTGTCGTTGCGAAACAGCAGGATCAAGCGGTTGGCGTCGTCGGTCTTGTAAACCGACTTGGCTTTGCCGCGGTAGAGTTCTTCACGTTTTTCCATGATGGGCTCCGCTTGGTAAGTAGGTGGGCTAGGCGATATGTCGCCAGTCGAGCCCTGAATCTTGATCGGCCAGTTGCAGCCAGTCCGGGTCGCACCCGAGGGTGTCGACAAAACATTGCCGGGCAAGCTGCGGCAGGTTGTTCTTGCTGCTCAGGTGGGCCAGGACCAGGTGTTGCAGGTCTTGCCAGCCCAGCTCATACACCAGGTACGCCGCCTGGTGGTTGTTCAAATGTCCCAACTCGCCGCCAACCCGTTGCTTGAGAAAGTACGGGTAGTGACCGCGCGCCAGCAGGTCCCGGCAATGGTTGGACTCGATCATCAATGCATCGAGATCCCGATAGCCTTCCAGCACCTTGGCACAGTACGAACCCAGGTCGGTAAGCAGGCCGAAGCGGCGCTCGCCGTCACTGAATACATATTGCGTAGGCTCATGGGCATCGTGGGCCACGGCAATCACGTCGATGCTCAAGGCACCCACCTGCAGTTGCTCGCCACCAGCCAGGAAACCTGCGGGTTCAACGGGTTTGCGCATCCCGCGCAAGGTGCCGCGACTCAGGTACACCGGAAGATTGTAGCGCCGAGACAGCAAACCCACGCCATGCACGTGGTCGGCATGTTCGTGGGTCACTAGAATCGCGCTCAACTGCGCCGGGTGAACCCCCAGGCGCAGCAGGCGTCGCTCGGTTTCCCGCAGGGAGAAACCACAATCCACCAGGACGTACGTGTCGTCGTGGGCTACAAGCGTGCCGTTCCCTTGGCTACCGCTGCCGAGAACAGCAAAACGCATCAGATCAGCCCAGGTTGTCCTGAATCACGCCCAACACTTTGCGCGCCGTTTCTGCTGGCGCCACGGTGTTGATGTTCTTCTCGACGGTGACTTGCACGTTGTCGCCAACCTTGCTCAAGCGCACTTGATAACGCTCGGCGCGGGTCTCGATCTCTTCCTTGGTCGGCTCGCTGCCGAACAACTTGCTGAAGAAACCACGCTCTTCGTCTTTCTTCTCGGCCTTTTCAGCCACGTTGATGTAGTACAGGCCCAGGCTGCGGTTGATGTCTTCGACGCGCCATGGGCCTTGCTCCAGAGCACGGCCGACGCTGGCCCAGGCACGATCCAGGTCTTCACCCAGGTTGAGCACGACGTTGCCGCTGCCGTCTTCGGTGAGGCTGACACGGCTAGGTGTGTCGTAATCACGGGCAGCGAGCAGGGATACGGAACCACCCTTCTCGGAGATGCGGCTCATGCTGGCAAGCATCTCGTCGACCAGCGCAGCATCGACACCGCTGTTGACCGAACGGTTGGTGAACTCGACGTTGGCGGTGCTGCCGGCAGGACGCGCGGCGCTGACCACGTAGACTTCACTGGTATTGCGCTGCACGCCTGGCTCGATGCGTACGCGGATCCGGCTTTCGCCATCAGCGGCAACACCACCGGCCTGCAGGCGCTTGGCCATATTGGCCGACAGTTCGTTCGACTGCTGCCACGCGGTGGTGAACTCACCGGTTTGCGGGCGTTGTTCGTCGATACGGAAGCCATTGTCCTGGAAGAACTGCACCGCCACCGGCCAGACTTCGGCAGGTGGGCGCTGAGCCATGATCCAGCGCGAGTCGCCGCTTTTCTGCAGGCTGTAGTCGCTGGCATCGGCCATGGCCGAAATCGGCTGTGGACGCGGCACTTCGTACTCGCCCTTGACGGTGTCGTCGGCCACGTTGCGCGGGATCGGCAACAGCGGGTCAAGGCGCTTGGCGACATTGACGTCCGGCGGCAATTGCATCGGTGCGGTTTGTTGTGCTTCCAGGTAATCGCTGCCGCGGTCACGGAAGTAGCCTTCCGGGCCCCAGATCCAACCGCAGCCACTGGTGCTGGAGATAATCAAGGCAAGTGCGGAAAGTCCGGCCAATCGCTTCATGCGTAGTGCTTCCTCAATTAAACCAGGACGCCGGACTGGCGCAGGGCCTGTCGCAGCGGTTCGTGACAGGCGGGGCTGAGGGGGGTGAGCGGCAGACGGATACCGTCCGGCATCAGGCCCATCTCATGCAGCGCCCATTTCACGGGGATTGGATTGGATTCGATAAACAGGGTTTTGTTGAGCGGCATCAGTTGCTCATGAATCGCCCGGGCCTTGACGGCATCACCGGCGATTGCAGCGGCACACAGTTCGCTCATGGCACGCGGGGCCACATTGGCGGTCACCGAGATGTTGCCCTTGCCACCCAGCAGCATCAGTTCAACAGCCGTGGCGTCGTCACCGGAGTACAGCAGGAAGTCGCTGCTCACACCGGCCAGGATGTCCTTGGCACGTTGCAGGTCGCCGGTGGCTTCCTTGATACCGATGATGTTCGGCACGGTGGACAGGCGGATCACGGTCGCGGCCTGCATGTCGCACGCTGTGCGACCTGGCACGTTGTACAGGATCTGCGGAATGTCGACGGCTTCGGCGATGGTCTTGAAGTGCTGGTACAAGCCTTCCTGGGTCGGCTTGTTGTAGTACGGCGTCACCAGCAGGCAGGCATCCGCACCGGCTTTCTTGGCGTTCTTGGTCAGTTCGATCGCTTCGCGCGTCGAGTTGGCGCCCGTACCGGCTATCACCGTAATACGCCCTGCCACGCGCTTGACCACAAACTCGATCACCTTGATGTGTTCTTCCACATCAAGCGTGGCCGATTCACCTGTGGTGCCGACGGCCACAATGGCGTTGGTGCCTTCTTGCAGGTGAAAGTCCACCAGTTTGCCCAGGCTGTCCCAGTCGAGATTACCTTGTGCATCCATGGGTGTGACCAGTGCCACCATACTGCCCGCAATCATGCAACCGCTCCTGCCGGAAAAAGAGAGCCGTAATGGTACTGGCGCCAAGATGCTTGCACAAGCGAAGTACCCTCTGAGGACGCGTTCTGGATCAACTTAGTTGCCAGCAACGCCATCATTGGGCCAAAGCACGGCCAGATGCCGCTGAATATGCAATGAAAACGCCACGTCCTAGCCCTTGGCGGCGCTTTTCGCTACCCTTGATCCTTTGATCGGTACCGCACGTTCGTATCGACCGCTCATCGCTTTAGGAATGCTGCATGTCCACCCCCACAGTCCGCGAACAATTCCTTGTTATCAGTGCCCTTGGCGCCAACCCCATGGAGCTGACTAACGTCCTGTGCCGCGCCAGCCATGAAAATCGCTGCGCCGTTGTGACTTCACGCCTGACTCGCCATGGCGAGTGCAGCGCGCTGGTCCTGCAGATTTCCGGGAGCTGGGACGCCCTGGCGCGCCTGGAAGCCGGCTTGCCGACCCTGGCCAAGAAGCACGACTTCACCGTCAATGTAGTACGCAGTGCAGCCTTGGAGAACCGTCCCCAGGCGCTGCCGTATGTGGCCTACGTCAGTTCGGCCTACCGTTCGGACATCGTCAATGAGCTGTGCCAGTTCTTTATCGACCATAACGTCGAACTGGAAAACCTGACCTTCGACACCTATCAGGCCCCCCAGACCGGCGGCACCATGCTCAACGCCACCTTTACCGTGACCTTGCCGGCAGGCGTGCAGATCAGTTGGCTGCGCGACCAGTTCCTGGATTTCGCCGATGCGCTGAACCTGGATGCACTGATCGAACCGTGGCGCCCACAGAATCCAATGTAAGGAAGTTTTTCATGGCGGTAGTCATCGACACACCAGTCGCCGATTTCGAGGCCCAGGCGACCAGCGGGCAGACGTTCAGCCTCGCCGGGCTCAAGGGCAAGCAAGTGGTCCTGTATTTCTACCCGAAGGACAGCACCCCGGGCTGCACTACTGAAGGCCAGGGGTTCCGCGACCAGCATGCTGCCTTCCAGGCTGCCAACACCGAGGTGTTTGGGGTGTCCCGGGACAGCGTGAAGTCCCATGAAAACTTCAAGGCCAAGCAAGCCTTCCCCTTCGAGCTGATCAGCGACAAGGATGAGGCGGTTTGCCAGCTGTTTGATGTGATCAAGCTGAAGAAGCTATACGGCAAGGAATACCTGGGCGTTGATCGCAGCACCTTCCTGATCGACAAGGAAGGCGTGCTGCGCCAGGAATGGCGCGGCGTGAAAGTGCCGGGGCATGTGGAGGCAGTATTGGCCGCGGCACAGGCACTGCACAAGGCTTGATGGGGCGAGTGGCAGTTAGATAGCTATCGCAGGCAAGCCAGCTTGTATGGTTAGACTTGTAGGGGTGGTGGGACTAAAAGCCAGCATCTGACTCTAGCCAGTACAGACCGTGGGAGACTTCGCCCCACCCCTTCACCAAAGCGCCGATAAGGAATGCATCGGCCATG
>NZ_JAAQWS010000021.1:0-93105 GCF_012985645.1 Pseudomonas sp. WS 5410
CGCTGCGTTGCACCGCAATTCCCACCAGTACATCAGGGCCGACACCGGCCGCGATCAGGCGATGGGCCAGGCGGTTGGCCTGCTGGTTGAGTCGGGCAAAGGTCAATGACTGGGTGTCGAAGACCAACGCCACGGCATCCCGGGTGCGGGCGGCCTGGGCTTCGATCAGGTGGTGGATGGCGCTGTCGCGAGGGTAGTCGGCAGTGCTGGCGTTCCAACCTCGTAGGATCTGCTGTCTTTCCATATCACTGAGCAGCGACATACTGTTGATTGGCTGCTGTGGCGCTGCAATGCAGTGTTCCAGCAAGTTCAGCCAATGTTTCCCAAAGCGCTCAATGGTGCTGGCGTCAAACAGGTCGGTGGCATAGTTCAGCGTTGCAGACAGACCCTGTGCTGATTCAAAGGTGTTGAGGGTCAGGTCGAATTGAGCGGTATGGTGTTCTCTGCTCAGACTCTCGACGTGCAAGGCGGAAGGTGATGACGGCTGGCCGGCTGAGGCGCCCTGGTGTTCGCTGAGGTGGTTGAACATCACCTGGAACAAAGGGTTGAGGCTCAGGTTACGTTCCGGCTGCAGGGCTTCGACCAGTTGCTCGAAGGGCAGGTCCTGGTGGGCTTGGGCTTGCAGCGCAGTTTGCTTGACCTGTGCCAACAGTTCGCTGAAGGACAGCGGTTCATCGAAGCGTGCCCTGAGCACTTGGGTGTTAACAAAAAAGCCCAGCAAACGCTCGGTTTCTACCCGGTTGCGATTGGCCACAGGCACGCCGACACGAATGTCGGCCTGACGGCTGTAATGGTGCAAAAGTGCCTGGAACGAGGCGAGCAGCAGCATGAACAGTGTCACATTGCTCTGCTGGGCAAGCTGCTTGAGTTTTTGTGCCAGCGCCGGGGGAACCGTGACCGTGATGTTCGCCCCACGATAGCTCTGCACGGCAAGTCGCGAACGATCTGTGGGCAACTCCAGGACCGGCTGTTCGCCGCCCAGTTGGCCCTTCCAGTAAGCCAGCTGGCGTTCACTTTCCCCTGCCTCCATCCAGCGGCGCTGCCAGATCGAATAATCGGTGTATTGAATCGGCAGTGCTTGCAGCTCGACGGATAGGCCCTGGGAATAGCCACCATACAGTTGAACCAGTTCCTGGACCATCATGTGCATTGACCAGTCATCGGAGACAATATGATGCTGGACCAGCAGCAGGACATGATCCTCTTCAGAAATGCGTACTAACTTCACCCGCAGTAACTGATCACGGCGCAGGTCGAAGGGTTGACGGCTCTGCTGTTCAACGAAGTCCTTGATAAAACTATCTGTGGCGCCGTTCTTGCTAATGACGTCGAGGAACAGGCCGCTCAGGGGGGCGATCACCTGCATCACGCCTTGAGGTTCTTCGACAAATCGGGTGCGCAAGCTTTGGTGGCGTTCGATCAGGGTATCGAAGCTGCGTTGCAATGCATCGACGTCCAGTGGTCCCCGCAACCGCAGTGCGGTTGGCAGGTTATAGGCGGCGCTGGCAGGATCGAGCAACCACAGAAACCACTGGCGCTCCTGGGCAAACGACAAGGGTATTTGCGCAAAGAAATGCCGGATTTGTGGGATCGGCAAGCGCGACAAGCTCATGCCCTTGGCGCTCATTTGCTCATAGAGGGTTTTGCGCTGGGTAACTGGCAACTTGATAAAGCGGTCTATCAAGTCATTCAGGGCGTTGGCTTGCATTTATTGGGTCTCCAGCACATCGAGCAGATCAAACAGATCATTCAATGAGTCATCAGGGGCTTGTTCGCCAGCGGGCTCGATACGGGATGCATAGTCTTGCAGCGAGGCACTTTCGAAAATCGTGGCCAGTGGTACCTCAATACCCAGGTGCAGGTGCACGCGGGACGTCACCTGCGTGGCCAGCAGCGAATTGCCACCAAGGGCGAAGAAGTTGTCATCCAGGCCAATACGCTGGATTTTCAGCACTGCTCGCCAGATATCGGCAATGTCGCTCTGCAACCCGCTTTGCGGTTCACGGTGTTCCTGGGCTTCGCTTTGCACGTCTACGCAGGCCAGAGCCTTGCGGTCGAGCTTGCCGTTGGGGTTGCGTGGCATCTGCTCCAGCACATGCACCTGGGCAGGAATCATGTAGGCCGGCAGGCGGGCCTTGAGGAAGGCCCGCAGCGCATCGATGCCTGAGTGAGTGTCACCTTCTTCCAGGGTCAGATAGGCAATCAACTGCTTGCCCAGCGGGTTCTCGCCGACCAGTACGGCCGCTTCGCGAACCCCGGGGAACAGCGCGATTTGCGCCTCGATCTCGCCCAGCTCTATACGGAATCCGTGGATTTTTACCTGCTGGTCCACACGCCCCAGGTACTCCAGGGCGCCGTCTTCCTTGCGTCGGCGCGCCAGGTCACCGCTCTTGTACAACCGCTCGCCCGGTATCAGGGCAAAGGGGTTGGGCACAAAGCTGGCGGCGGTGCGCACCGGGTCACCACAGTAGCCGCGCCCTACGCCGACGCCGGCAATGCAGATTTCACCCGTTGCCCCGGTGGGGATCGGCGACAGGTCGCCGTCCAGCACATACAGACGATTATTATCGGTTGGGTAACCGATCGGGATGTAGGTGCGTTGAGTCGAGGCCGGGTCGATGTTGTAGAACGCCACATCATCAGAACACTCAGCCGGCCCGTAGGCGTTGATCAGCTTGATGGCCGGGTAGCGTGCCAGCCAGTCGGCGGCAGTTTCTGCCGGCAGCGCTTCGCCCGTTGGTAGTAGCCAGCGCAGGTCGGGAAGGTCGCTGTGTTGTTCGATTAGCAGCGCCTGGATCAGCGCCGGGACAATTTCCAGCACGGTAATACGTTGTTCTTCAACGTGCTTGAGCAGAGCCTGAGGGTTCTTCGAAATGTCGTCGGCAAAAATACATACCTTGGCGCCGCACAGCAGTGCGGTGAGGAACTGCCAGACAGAAATGTCGAACGACTGGGAAGCGGTCTGCGCGATGATGTCCTGCTCGGTCAGTTGCAGGTAAGGCACTTTGCTCAACTGATTGTTGAGCATGCCGGCCTGTTCCACCATGACCCCCTTGGGCTGCCCGGTGGAGCCTGAAGTGAAAATCACATAAGCCAGATTGTTCGGGCCGCTGTAGCGTCCTGGGCGTTGCCGGTTGGCCAAATCAGGCGGCAGATCCTCCCAGACCAGCAGGCCCACGCTATGTTCGGGGGCGCTGATGGCCAGTTCGCCAAGCAGCATCTGGGCCTGCTCGCGGTACTTGGCCGTGCAGACCAATAGTGGCGTCTTGCTAAGGCGCAGGACGCTCTTGATCCGTTCGCCAGGATGGCTTGGGTCCAACGGAAGATATCCTGCGCCGGCCTTGAAGGTGCCGACAATCATTGCCAGCAGCTCCAGGTCGCGGTCGGCCAGCAGGGCCACGGGTTGGTCCAGGCCCACGCCGCGCTCGATCAAGCGATGGCCGAGGATGTTCGCCTCATGGTCGAGTTGCTCGTAGGTCCAGGCACGGTCCTGGCAAACCGCTGCCACGCGTTGCGGGCTGGCATCGACGTGCTGTTCGAACTGCTCGACAAATGAGCGCTGCAGATCGTGGGGCACCTGCGATTGATTGTGTTCAAGGGCCCACTCACTTAGACGTTCCGGAGCCACCAGAGTGATCTGGGCCAACGGTTGGTGCAGGTGATGACGTAGGGCGATCAGCCATTGCTTGAACTCTTCGAGCAAGCTGTCCATGGTCGACTGCTCGAAAAAGCGGGTGTCGTATGACAGATGCAGGCCAATCTTGTCGCTTGGGTAGACCACCACGGTCACCGGATAATTAGTGTGGGTCCGCGAAGATTCGGAGATTACGCCCATGTCCTGAGCGTCCTGGCCGACGGAGTCTTCCATCGGCGCGTTTTCGTAGACGAAGAGGCTGTTGAACAGCGGCTGGCCTTTGAGGATCTGGCTACACTCCTGAATGTTGACCAGGGGCAGATAGTCATATTCACGCACTGACACGTTCTTGTGCAGGATGGTTTGCAGCCAGGCGAGGGTGCTGAGTTGACTGTCCGGGGTGGGGATAGCGACCCGCAACGGTACGCTGTTGATAAACAGCCCTACGGTATTTTGCATCTCGGGAATATGCGCTGGGCGACCGGAAACCGTAACACCGAACACTACGTCCCGCGAGCGACTGTGGTTATGCAGGGTCAAGGCCCAGGCAGCCTGGACGAAGGTGTTGAGCGTGAGGTGGTGGCGCGTCGCGGCCTCTTGCAGTGCGGTGCTGTCTTGCTGGCTGAGCCAGGTGTAGTTGTCGCCAATCACCGACACCGAGTGCGCAGGCACTTGCGGATGATCCACCGGGAGTGACGTGGTGTGCTCCAGGCCCTCCAGTTGATCTTGCCAGAACGTCGTGGCGGCGGTGCGATCCTGTTGTTGCAACCACTGGATAAAGTCGCGGAAGCGGTAGGGCGTGGCGAGCTCACAGGGTTTACCCGCCAACATGGCGTGGTAGATCTCGAAGAAGTCCGACATCAGCAACGAGCGGCACCAGGCATCTAGCAGGATATGGTGGTTGCTCATGACAAACCGGTGGGAGTGGTCGGCCAGCAGGATCAGCTTGAAGCGGATCGGAGGCTGCAAGGCTAGATCGAAGCCGGCTTCCCGCTCTACCTTGAGCAAGTGTTCGATCTGTGCTTGTACCCGGTCCATCGGCACATGGCTCAAGTCCAGCCGTTCGACCTGCACGTTGCTGTTTTTGTGGATGACTTGCAGCAGCGTGCCGCCGGTATTCCACAGGAATGACGCCCGAATCGCTTCATAGCGTTTTACCACCTGCTGCCAGGCCGCCTCGAAGCGCGGATAGTCCAGCGTTTCCTTGATGGTGTAGCACTCTTGCATGAAGTAAATGCCGGAGTTTTTTTCCAGTAACGTGTGCACCAGCAAGCCTTCCTGCATCGGCGACAACGGGTAAATGTCTTCGATCTGCTGGACCGGGATGCTCAGTGTGTCCAGTTGTGCCTGGCTCAACCCAGCCAATGGGAAGTCAGAGGGTGTTGCACCTTGGTGATCGGTATCGCAGCAATAGCCGATCAGTTGCTCGAGCGCATGCAGGCAGTTGTTGGCGAGGTTCTGGATGACTTCAACAGGGAAGACGTCGTCGCTGAACGTCCAGCTCATGCTCAACTGGCTGCCATAGACCTGGCTATTGATGGTCAGCCAGTTGCCCAAAGGCGTTTCGCTGCTTTTTTCGGCACCACGCTCCTCGCCAGTAGGCACAAACAGCGCGCCTTCGGCACTGTCGAAGCTACCGTCGAACTGGCCCAGGTAGTTGAAGGTAATACGTGGCACGGGCAATGCGCTCAGGCGTTCCCGAGTCTGAGCGTCACCCAGATAGCGTAGAACGCCAAATCCAATGCCTTTGTCAGGAATGGCCCGCAGTTGTTCCTTGACCTGTTTGATTGCTTCGCCCAAATCCGGATGGGCGCTCAACTTGACCGGGTACAGGCTGGTGAACCAGCCGATGGTGCGGGTTAGGTCAATGTCATCGAACAGGGGTTCGCGGCCATGGCTTTCCAGTTGGATCAGCACGTTGTCGCGCGTGGTCCATTGGCTGACTGCACGGGTTAGGGCCGTCAGCAGCAGATCATTGATTTGCGTGCGATAGGCCGCGGGCGCGACTTGCAACAGTTGTTGGGTCAGGGTTTTGCTCAATAGGATATCGACAGTCGTTGACCGGCTATGCTGCTGGCTACCGTCAGGGTTGGATTGCGGCAGGTCGTGGCTGGCGGCGTCCAGTTGCTGTTCCCAGTACGTCAGTTCCTGTTGCAACTCGGCACTCTGCCCATAGCCCCGCAACCTTTCTCCCCATGTCTTATACGCACTGGTCTTCTCCGGCAATTCAATCGCCTGGCCCGCCTGCACTTGCCGGTACACGGTTTGCAAATCATCAAACAAAATCCGCCACGACACGCCATCCACCACCAAGTGATGAATCGCCAGCAGCAAGCGCTGGCTACCGTCACCCAGGCTGACCAGCACCGCGCGCAGCAGCGGTCCGTCTTGCAGGTTGAGGCTGCGTTGGGCTTCGTCGCCCAAAGATTGCAGTTGCGTTGCGTCGTCAATCCGGGTCTGCCACAACACCGACGCCGTGGCCGGGCGGTATTCGGCGTTCCAGCCAGAATCAGCCTGAGTGAAGCTCAGGCGCAGGGCGTCGTGGTGTTGGATGAGGGCGTTGAGGGCCTGTTCCAGCAGGTGCGGGTCCAGGGCCGTGGCGGGCTTGAGCAGTACCGATTGATTCCAGTGGTGGCGCTCGGGGATCTCGGTATCGAAGAACAGGTGTTGGATCGGCAGCAGTGGTGCGCTGCCGGTGACCGGACCTTGATCGATCGCGAGGCCCTGGCCGTGGGTTTTCGCCACGCTGGCCAGGCTCTGGATGGTCTGGTGCTGGAACAGGTCCTTGGGGGTGAAGTGGATGCCGGCCTGGCGGGCGCGGCTGACCACCTGAATGGAGATGATCGAGTCGCCGCCCAGTTCGAAGAAGTTGTCGTTCAGGCCGATTTTTGCAAGTTTGAGCACGTCTTGCCAGATGGCTGCGATGCGTTGTTGCAGATCGTTTTGCGGGGCCACGTAGGCGTGCAGGGCCTGGCTCGCGTCGGGGGCGGGCAGGGCCTTGCGGTCGAGTTTGCCGTTGGGGGTCAGGGGCAGTTGCGCCAGGATCAGCAAATGACCTGGGACCATATAGTCTGGCAGCTGTTCGCCGAGCCAGGCTTTTAAGACCTCGCGCAAGGCGTCCTGGCGGTTAATGTCTGTTGCCGGTTCCGTCGGCACCACATAACCCACTAACTGCGCGCCGCGCGGGGTTGGGTGGGCGATGACCACGGCTTCGCGCACCGCCTTGTGTCGCAGCAGTTGCGCTTCAATCTCTCCCAGTTCGATACGCAGGCCGCGGATTTTTACCTGATGGTCGATGCGCCCGATGTAGTCGATGACCCCATCGGCACGGTAGCGCGTCAGGTCGCCGCTGCGATACAGGCGTGCGCCATTACTTGCAAGCGGATCGGGAATAAAGCGTTCGGCGGTCAGCCCTGGGCGCTGGTGGTAGCCCTGTGCCAGGGAGTCGCCGCCGATCAGCAGTTCGGCGCTGGTGCCCACCGGGCACAGCTGCAGGTCGTGGTCGAGCAGGTAGGTACGCACGTTGGCGAGGGGGCGGCCGATAGGGGCGATGGCGCCTTCGGGCAGGCTGGCGACATCAAAGAAGGTGGTGTCGATAGTGGCTTCGGTTGGGCCATAAAGGTTGCACAGGCGGCCGTTCCAGCGTTCGCGCAATTGTGCGACCAGCGGAGTACCCAAGGCTTCGCCGCCCAGCAGCAGCAAGCGCAGGGATTGCATCTGCGCGCCCTGTTCGTCGACGAGCAAGGCTTGCAGCAGGGAAGGGGCCATTTGCAGCACGCTGATGCGCTGGGCGGCTACTTCCGACCACAGCACTGACAAATCGTCGGACAACTCGCGGGAGGCGAGGACCAACTGCGCACCGTTGAGCAAGGGCAACCAGAACTCCCACACCGAGGCGTCGAAGCTGAAGGCGGTTTTTTGCAAGACCCGGTCCGCAGCGTTCAGGCCCAATTCGCCCTGCATCCACAGCATATGATTGGTCAGAGCGCCGTGGCGCACCTGCACGCCCTTGGGCTGCCCGGTGGAGCCAGAGGTATAGATCATGTAGGCCAGATTATCGGCGCTGACTGTTAGCTGCGGGTTGGCGCTGTCATAGCCTTCCAGCCAGTCGCTGTCCTGGTCCAGGCACAGGGACGGCAGGCTGTCCGGGGCGGGCAATGCCAGGCTGCTTTGGGTCAGCAGCAGGCCGATGCCGCTGTCGTTGATCATGTAGGCCAGGCGGTCAGCGGGGTAGGCCGGGTCCAGCGGTACATAGGCGCCGCCTGCCTTGAGCACGGCCAGCAGGGCGATGACCATTTCCAGGCTGCGCTCAAGGCCCAGGCCCACGCAGACGTTGGGGCCAACGCCCAGCTCCAGCAGCTTGTGAGCCAGTTGGTTGGCGCGACGGTTGAGCTGATCCAGGGTCAACTGCTGCTCGCCGAGCACCACAGCGGCGGCATGTGGCAGGCGTTCGGCTTGCTCCGCGACCAACACATGCACAGGGGCTGCGTTGGGGTAGTGGACGGCCGTGGTATTCCACTGCCCCAACTGCCGCTCACGCTCCTCATCACTGAGCATCGCAAGCTCGCCGATCAGTGCCTGCGGTTGCTCAACCATGGCTTGCAACAGGTTCTGCCAGTGCCCGGCCAGAGTGGCGATGGTCGCCGGGGTGAAGCACCCGGCGTCATAGTCGAAATGCGCGGTGATCTGCTGCTGGCTGTACTCCACGTCCAGCGACAGGTCGAACTTGGCCTGCAACGGGTGGCTGTCCATAAACGTCAGTTGCAACGGGCCCAGGTGCAGGGGCGCGTCCTGCGCGGCGCCGGCGCGCCAGTTGAACAGGGTCTGGAACAGCGGGTTGGCCTGGGGGCTGCGTTGCAGGTGGAGGTCTTCGAGGATCAGCTCGATGGGGTAGTCGGCATGTTCCAGGGCGGCGAGGGATTGCTGGCGCAGGGCCTGGAGGAACGCGCTGCACGATTGCTCGGGTGCCAGTCGCGCGCGATACACCTGGCTGCTGACGAAAAAGCCCACCAGGTCCTGGATCTGTGCCTGGTTGCGTGTGGCGTTGGGCACGCCGACGGTGAAGTCGGTCTGGCCGCTGTAGCGTCCCAGCAGCAATTGCCAGGTGCCGAGCAGTACTACGAACGGGGTCAGGCCCTGTTGCTGGCAAAAGCTCTGGAGCTGCTCGTTCAAGTATGCAGGCAGGGTGTGGGCATGATGGCCGGCACCTGCGTGGTTTTCCAGGCGCTCGCGAGGCAGTGTCAGGGCCGGGATATCATTGCCAAGGATGGCCTTCCAATACTGGGCGGCTGCGGCGTGTTGCGGTGTCAGCGGGTAGTCTTGGCGTTGCCACTGGGCGTAGTCGGCGTACTGGATGGACGGGCGCGGCAGGGCCCGGCCTGGTTGGCCAAGGGCGCTTGCCAGGTCGTGCATCAGGATCGGATTGGACCAGGCGTCCGAGACGATGTGATGCATATTGAGCAGCAGCACATAATCCTGCGTGGCGCGCTTGAGCAGGGTGCTACGAATCAGCGGCGCCTGGCTCAGGTCGAAGGGCTGGGTGGCGTGCTGGCGGATGCGATCTTGCACTTGCTGTTCGCGCTGGACGCTGTCCAGGGCGCTCAGGTCCTCTTCGAGCAGGTTCAGCTGTGCGCCCTGGTCGATGACTTGTAGGGGCGTGCCGTCGGTGTTGCGAAAGGCGGTACGCAGGATATCGTGGCGATTGATCACCTGGTTAAGGGCCGCTTCCAGGGCGCACGCGTCCACCGGTCCCTTGATGGCAATCGCCCGTGGCAGGTTATAGGCATGGCTTTGCGGATCGAACTGTTGCAGGAACCACAGACGCTGCTGGGCGAACGACAGCGGCACCGGATCACGCCCGGCGAGGCTCTGGATGGACTGCCCGGCGCCGGCTTCATCGGCCAGCAACAAGGCCAGCAGGTCGTCATCGGGAAGTTGGTTCAATTGGTTCATGATCGATCTCGTCGCCGTCGGCAGAGGAAATAAGCTGTGTCAGGAAGACGAAGTTCGATCAATGAGATTTAGGTGCAATAGCAGGCGGGGAGCGTTGTAGTAGCCGGCAAGCCGGCTGCTACAGGGGAGGTCAGGCGCAGGCTTTTTCAGTGATGACTCGGCCGGCCTGCATGCGTACCAGTTGGTCGGCGACGTCGAAGTAACGGTCGTCGTGGGAGATGACGATGATGGTCTTGCCCAGGCGCTTGAGGTCCGGCAGCAGCTCGGTGTAGAAAATCCGCCGGAAGGTCGGGTCCTGGTCCGCCGCCCACTCGTCGAACACCAGCACCGGGCGCTCGTCGAGCCAGGCGTTGACCAGGGCTAGACGCTTGCGTTGCCCGGTGGACAGGTCGGTGGTGGTGAACGCGCCGTCGCGCACGCTGACCTTGTGGGCGATTTCCAGGCGCTCCAGGTATTGAGTGGCGTCGTCGGGCAAGGCCTTGTCGTTCTGCACCAGGTCGTCGAACAGGAAGTAGTCGGCAAAAATCGTGGTGAACATCTGCCGGTAGTCATCCAGCCCCAGGGCGTCCACGGGCAGGCCGTTGAGACGGATTTCACCTTGCTGCGGGGTGTACAGGCCCAGTAGCAGCTTGATCAGGGTGGTCTTGCCGCAACCGTTTTCACCGACGATAAACAGAATTTCCCCAGGCTCGATGCTCAGGTTGACCGGCCCGAGCTTGAACGGCTCGCTGCCTTCGACCGTTGGGAAGGCGTACTGCACGTTGCGCAGTTCCAAGTGCTTCATCACGGGCACGGTTTTGTTGGCGTCATCGAGCAGCAGGTGTGGTTCCGGCGAGGAGAAACGCTCCGACAGGTCGGCAATGCGGCGGAAGGCAATTTGCGCGCGGCTGATGATCGGCAGGTTGCCGATCAGGTTTTCCAGCGGACCTTTCATGTACAGCAGCACCAGGACAAAGCCGCTCATCACCGCCGGGTCCGAACTGGGCCAGAATTGTTGCAGGGTCAGGGCCAGACCGATAACCACGAAAAACAGCATCGAGCCCAGGCTCTTGGCAATCACGAAGATATTGATCGAGCGGATGTGGGTGTCGCAGATTTTGTCGGCGGTGCCCTGGATATTACGGGTGTGCATGGCATGCCGACGTGGGCGGTGGATGCGCAGTTCCTTGGCACCCTCGGCAATCGCCGAATAGTGTTTTTGCAGGTTGTCTTCGGCGTCACGTGCCGCGTAGAACCCTTTGATGCCTTTGCTTTGAGCCACGTACTGCACCGCCGAACCAATGCCGATGGCCAGCAGGGTCATCAGGAAGATCGGCCAGGACAGCACCGCCAGATAGCCCAGGCAGCCCAGGATCACTGTGGTGGAAATCGCCAGCGGGGCGAAGGCGAAGGCAAAGTCGCTGATGGTGTCCACGTCGTGGGTCAGCACCGGGATCAGGCGGTGAGTGCGGTAGCGCTCGATCTGTTCGATGGGGGCGGCGAGCACTTTGGCGCCGAGGTCCTTGCGCAGTTTGGCAATCACCTTCTGACCGACGAAATTGGTGCCGATGTCGGCGCCGATACTGCTGAGCAGGGCCAGTAGGCACAGCCCGGCGAAGGCCAGCACCACGCCGGTGCCCATGCCGTCGGCGCTGTGCAGGCCGCGGTTGACCGTGGCCAGCAGCGCCGTGACGCTAAGGCCGCCGACGATGCCCAGCGTGATGGAAGAAATAACAATCCGCCGATAGGGCTTGAGCAGGCTCAAGAGTTCTCGAATGGCGCTGCGCGGTGCTGCGGTCATGAAACTACCTCGATCGCGACGTGGCTACGTGCTGTGGGCAAGTGAAGGCCTGCGCGCGGAGGTTTACCGTTGGCAGGCCGATAGTAGGAGGACGAGTCGGGCGGGGCGCGATTTAGCCGCGTCCCGAGGTGCGTAGGCTCAGAGATCCCGTGCCACGCGAAAGCCCAGCCAGTCGCCGCGCACGTTGGAGTTGAGGCTGTTGCGGTTGCCGGAGCGGGAAAACACCGGCGCTTCGCCCCAGTCGTTGCCGCGAATCTGCCGCACTTCGCACTGCCCGGTCAGCCAGGCGCTGCCATCGCTGGGCGCACCGACATAGCTGTCGTTTTCACAGTCTTCGACCCATTCGTAGACGTTGCCATGCATGTCATACACGCCGAACGCATTGGGCGCATAGCTGCCGGCCGGGGCGGTATAGCTGTAGCCATCCGCCGGCCCGTAGGTATTGGCGTGCTTGGCGATGCTGTACTCCTTGCCTTCATCGAATGGAAATGGGAACGGGCCGGAGGTGCCGCCACGGGCGGCGTATTCACGCAGGGACTCGCTGACCATGCGGTACTGCTTGCCGGTTTTCTTCGACAGCCAGGCGACATAGGCATTGGCTTCGGCAAAGTCCATGCACACTGCCGGATGTTTGGGGCTTGTCTTGTAGGTGGGTTTGCCGGCCGTGCATTTGCGCCCTGGACGGTCGTCGCCGTCGGGCATCTTGTAGCCGGTTTCTTGTACGTAACGGTCCCATTCGCCGGCCAGCACCTGGAAGCGGCTGATGGCCACGGGTTTGGCGAAGGTCACGTCATGCATCGGCCCTTCATCGGGCTGGCGACCGACTTCATCATCCGGGGTGCCCATTTTGAACGTGCCGGTAGGCAGCACCACCATTTCCGGGCAGTTTTTGCAGTCCTTGAACACGGTGCCGGGCTTGGGCGGCGTCGCGGCTTGGGCGGACGGCAACAGGCAGGCCATCAATGCCGTCAGGGCCAGGGATTTGAGGAGCGTCGGGGTGAGCGGTTCATCGTTCATGAGTCGTCTCGTGGGCAAGAAAAAAGGGTGTCAGAGGGCTTTGTCGAGCAGGACCAGGAAGCGGTCGACTTCATCTTCGGTATTGAGCAAGCCGGGTGCGGTGCGCACCACCGGGCCGACGTCGCGGTTCACTGCGTCGCTGACCACACGGTTGCGCATCAGGTAGGCGGCCACCTTGTCACTGTCCTGGCCCTTGACCCGAAAGAAGCTGAAGCCGGCTGAGAGCTGCGGGTTGTACGGGGTGACCAGCTCGATGTTCGGTCGCGCTTGCAGGCGGTCCTTGAGGTAGGTGTTGAGGCTGTGGATACGCTGCTGAACCTGGGCCTTGCCCAGCTGCAGGTGCAGCTTGAAGGCCTCGTCCAGCGCCCAGCGGTGTTCATAGGCGTGATAGCCACCGGGGGAGAACGAGGTGGCGAAATCACTGTCTTCGGAGAAGGTCGGCACGCAGGGGGTGAGGGTGGTCACCTGCTCTGACACGGCGCATACCAGGCCGGTGCCGCGTGGGCCGAACATCCATTTATGGGTGCCGGCGATAAAGAAATCGCAGTGCATGTCGGGGAAGGCCAGGTCTTCGACGCCAAAGCCATGCACGCCATCGACCACGTAGAGAATGCGGTCTTTTTCTTCGCGCCCCTGGTTATGGCGTTTGACCAGTTGGCCGATTTCGCCGATCGGCAGCTTCACGCCGCTGCCCGATTGCACCCAGGTCATACCCAGCACCCGAGTGTTGGGGCGGATATTGCGCTCGATGGCCGCCAGCACTTCATCGATCGACACTTGATTGGCGTTGGCGAACAGCTTGATCTTGCGCACCTGAGTGCCGTCGCGCCGGGTGCGGAACCCCAGGATGCTGTCGGTGGAAAAATGCTCGTGCTCGGTGGTGAGGATCTCCTGGTCGGGCCGCACATGGATACCGCCGTAGATCATCGCCAAGCCCTCGGTGGTGCTGCCGGTGAGGGCGATCTGGCCGGGTTTGGCTTGCAGGTAACGACCTGCCCATTCGCGCACCTGGCGTTCGCGTTTCCAGGGTTCCTGCAGGTCCCAGTCCATGGTCAGGCCGGGGTTGCGGTCAATGGCGGCGCGGTGCCGTTCGATGGCCTCGCGCACGGGCCTTGGGTGTGAGGTGATCAGGAAGTTGGAGAAGTGGATGTAGCTTGGGTCCTGGTCGAACAGGTGGCGCAGGCCCGTCCATTTGTCTGCGGGTGCCTGGATGGGGGCTGCCTGGGCCTCAAGGCCGGCCCCCAACGGCAGGCTGGCGGCGAGGATGCCGGCCTGCTTGAGAAAGGTACGGCGGTCGGTCATGGCGTCGGCTCGCTTGGCAAGACGCCAGGTTTGGCGGATTTTTGCGTCTGCTCCCACACCCGCAGGAAATTGCCGCCCCACAGCTTGGCGATATCGGCTTCGGAGTAACCGCGGGTGATCAGTTCGGCGGTCACGTTGCGTACTTCGCTGACATCGTTCCAGCCCTTGACGCCGCCGCCTTCGTTGAAGTCCGAGGCAATGCCGACGTGGTCGATGCCGATCTTGCGCACGGTGTAGTCGATGGCGTCCCCCAGGTCCTTGAGGCTGGCCTTGGGTTCCTCTTCGAGAATGGCGTAGAGCTCGCTGGCGTATTCACCGAACTTCTGTTCTGGCCAGGCGGCGATGATCGGATCCCCCGGCATCAATGCCATCGCCAGGTTGGGCAGTGGCGGTAGGTCGAAACGCGCGCGCAGTGCGTTGAGCTTGTCCTGGATCGGCTGGCTCAACGGTCGCAGGTAACCGCCGAAGGCCACCACTTGCACCACGCCGCCGCTGTTTTTGATCAGTTGCAGTTCTTTGTCGCTGAGGTTGCGTGGGATATCCACCGATGCGCGGGGCGCAGAGTGGGAAGCGACCATGGGGGTGCGGCTAAGCTGGGCGACTTGCTCGAGGGCGGTGGTCGACATTTGCGATACGTCGATGATCACGCCCAGGTCGTTCAGGCGCTGTACGGCTTGCTTGCCGATATCCGAAAGGCCGCCGAGGGCGTCCGGTGAATCGTTGAAAAACGGCAGTGGGCGCGAAGAGTCCGACCAGCTGTTGTTGCCGATGTAGCTGAAGCCGAACATGCGCATGCCGCGTGCGGTCCACATGTCCAGCAGGTTCAGGTCATTGCCCAGCGGGTAGGCGTTGAGCATGCTGATAAAAATCGCAAACTTGCCTTCGCCATGCAGGCGGCGAAAATCGGCGGGGGTATAGGCAATGCCGACCTGGTTGGGAAAGTCGCGGACCATACCGGCGATGATCTTGTAGCGCACCTCTTGCTGATGCCGGGCCTCGTCGACAAAGCCTGCAGTCGGTTTGTGGGGCGCGTTGGCGCCGTTCCACAGTTCGGGCCAGCCGAAAATCGTCAGCGCCGCCCCCGACAGGCGTCCGCGACTGGCCTTGGCCAGGTCGAACTGGCCGCTGCCGTCCTTGTCCGCTTCATGGCCTGCGGTGCCGAAGTCCAGGGGCACGGTGATATGGCTGTCGAACGAGATCAACCGATCTTGCAGTTCATTGGCTTGCTTGATCACTTCCAGCGGGTAGCCGGCATTGCCGCGAAACCAGTGATCCCAGGCAAAGCCTGCGCCGGCAGCAATGGCCAGGGCCAAGGGCAGGCCGATGTATAGAGCCTTTTTCGAACGTGGTTTTGTCATTGCCATCTCAGTCGGTTCGCCTTTGAGGTGCAGGCGCAAGGGGCCTTTGCTATCTGGGAAGAACGAGTGATGGGCAGGGAAATTTAAGCGCGCCAACGATCACCTGCAGGAGCCGGCTTGCCGGCGATAGCGGTGGGTCAGGCAGTGATGCATCGACAGGAAGACCGCCATCGCCGGGCAGTCGGCGCCTACAGTAAATTTGCCACCCGGCTAAACGTTCTAGCTTGGATAAAGCCTGCTCCAAGGCTGACACAGGTAGGAACATGACGATTTCTCGACGAGGGTTTATCGCAGGCCTGGCGCTGACCGGCGCCGCCGTACCTGCGGCCTTTTATGCCCATCGTGAGTTGACGCGTGAGGAATTCCCCATCACGCCCGAAGAGGCCACGGTAGACCTGGCGGACACCGCCGGCCAGCAATTGGCGGACAGCCTGCGGGGTGTCTGGAGCCTGCGCCTGGAAGGGGCTGATGCCGGGCTGCAAGGCTTGCCCCTCGACGGCCTGGAACTGTTTCTTGATATTGCGCCGCGTGGCCGAGGCCTGCGTGGCTACCTGGATACGGCCGGGCAACTGCGCGCAGAGGGTGAGCCGCGCTATCAGGTGCTCGGCGACCTGGCGCCAGGCAATGCGGCGCTGCTGTACTGGCGCCTGATTGACCGCGACTCGCCAGACGGCAGGCCGGCCTATGAATTCAAGATGCGCCTGGACGAAGTCTGGGGCAGCTTCGGCAATGCCGGTAGCGGCACCCTAAGCGGGCAGGTCCTCAGCCTCGATCGCCCGCTGGCGCTGCTGGAGCGGGACAACCGTTTTGTCGCTACCAAACAGCTTTTTCCCGAAGCCCGCGAGCGTATCGGCCTGAACCCGACGCTGCTGGCGTGGTTGGTTGCGCCCGAGCACCGCCTGTTTCATCAGCTCTGGCACGCCTCGCGGGACCAGTGGCACAAGCTCCCTGAAGACAAGCGTAATGCCCTGCGCGGTATCGGCTGGCAGCCCGGGCCACGAGATAAAGAGCGCGACGCCCGTGGCCCGCGCAAGGACCGCAACGGTTCGGGGATCGACTTTTTCTTTATGCATCGGCACATGCTCGGTACTGCGCGCTCGATGCAGGACTTGCCGTCATGGCCACGTTTCCCTGGGCCGCAGCCGGCACTTGAGGCTGATCGCCGGGGTTTTGCGCGCTACTTCGACAATCACGATGGCTTTGCGCTGCCACCCACTTGGATGGCCAGCGGTGACGAGCAGTACACCCAGTGGGTCAGTGAGATCAAGGCGGCCGAGACTTACCACAGCAACTTCCAGGTGTGGGAGTCGCAATACCGTGACCCGCGTTACCTGGCCAAGTTGACTCTGGGTCAGTTCGGCTCGGAGCTTGAGTTGGGGTTGCACGATTGGTTGCATATGCGCTGGGCTTCGGTGCCGCGCGATCCTTCCAATGGTGCGCCCGTGCCATTTGCGCGAGATCCGGCGGACTTCGCGGCGCGTTGGTATGAGCCTGAGAATGACTTTTTGGGCGACCCGTTTTCCTCCCATGTGAACCCGGTGTTCTGGCATTTTCATGGTTGGATCGATGATCGGCTCGAGGACTGGTTTCGCGCCCATGAGCGCTTTCACCCGGGTGAACTGAGTCGCCTGGAGGTCAACGGTGTGCCTTGGTTTGCGCCGGGGCGCTGGGTCGAGGTGGGTGATCCGTGGCTGGGGCCGGACACCCATGGTTGCAGTACCACCCCGGGATTGCAGATGGGGCGCACTGTGGAAATGGATCCGGAAACCATGAAGCTGGCCTTGCGCATCACCTTTGGCGCTGATGATGACAAGTTAAAGGACTTGTTCCGCAAGGTGCCGAAACGGCCGTGGTATGCGCGGCATTTGAAGGTCAGGGAACGGATCATTTGACCGGCGCGCCATCAACCTGAATGCACACTAAACCATGTGGGAGCTGGCAAGCCAGTTCCCACATTAGATCTTCATCGTTGAAGGTCGGGTGCCTGCCAGCCTCCACCCAGCGCCTTGTACAGCGCCACACTGGCCTCCAGCCGCGCCTGGCGCAGTTGCACGTTCAGGTCCTGGGCGGCATACAGTGTGCGCTGGGTTTCCAGCACCGTCAGCAAGTCTTCCGCGCCGGCCTCATAACGGCTTTGGGCGATGCGGAAGGCGGTCTGTGCCTGGCTCAGCTCCTCACGCTGCCACTGGCGTTGTTCGTCGAGCTGGCGAATGCTGCTCAGGGCCTTTTCCACATCGGCAAAGCCATTGATGATCGCCCTGCGATAGGTGTGCAGCAATTCATCCTGGCGTGCCGTCGCTCTGTCGCGTTCGGCGCCGAGGCGACCGTTGTTGAAGATTGGCGCGACCAGCCCGCCCGCGAGGTTATAGAACGGGTTGCGCAGCATATCGGCAGTGCGATTGGCGCCGGAGCCGAGGTTGGCGGTCAGGGTGACCGTGGGCAGCATGGCGGCGCGGGCGACGATGATATCGGCCTGGGCCGCCGCCAGTTGCGCTTCGGCGCTGGCGATGTCCGGGCGACGGCTGAGCAGGTCGCTGGGTACTCCGGCGGCAATGCTGGGCCAGCGCAGTTGGTCAAAGGATTGATCGGTAAATGGCAGGGTCTGTACCGGTTGGCCGAGCAGGGCGGCCAGGCTGATCCGGGCGGCTTCGGTGCGTTGACGGACTTCTGGCAGCTGCCGTTGTTGCGCGGCGACCAGGCTCTTTTGCTGCGCAAGTTCCAGCTGGGTGGCAGAGCCGGCGTTCTGGCGGGTCTGCACCAGTTTGAGGACGCTTTGCGCATTGGCCAGGTTCAGTTCGGCGATACGCTGTTGTTCATGCAGTGCCAGCAGTTGGGTGTAGGTCGTGGCCACGCCGCTGAGCAGGGTCAACTCCACCGTGGCGCGCTCGAATTCGCTGGCGCGCACGGCCAGTTCCGCGCTGTCGCGTGCAGCATGCTTGCCGCCCCAGAAGTCGATTTCGTAGGTGGCGGTGAGGTTTGTACTGAAGTAGTCCCCCGCGTCTTTGTTGCTGTTGCTCTGCGGTGGGTTGTTGCCCGTGCCACGCAGCTGTTTCTGCCGGCTGGCGTTGAGCCCGCCGGTGAGCGCGGGTAGCAAGGGCGCGCCGGCGACCACCGCGCTGGCCTGGGCCTGGCGTACCCGGGCCATGGCACTGGCCAGGTCGTAACTGCCAGCGCGGGCCTGTTCGATCAATTGGTCGAGTTGCGGACTGGCAAATGCCGTCCACCATTGCTGGTTGACATGCTGGGCCTGGGCCTTGCTCGCCGTGTCCCACGCGGGCGGTGGCTGCAAACCGCTCTCCGGGCGCGGCGCCGGGCTGCTGCACGCGGCCAGCAGCAGGCTGGCGGCAACGAGGGTCAAGTGCGCTTTCATAGGGCGATCATTCACTGGTAAGGGCCGTGACCGGGTCGAGCCGGGCTGCTTTGCGGGCCGGCATAAAGCCGAAGATGACGCCGGTGACCAGCGCGCAGGCGAAGGCGCCAAGGGCGGCTGGCAGCGAAAAGGCGACGGCCACGCTGCTGAGGATCAGCGCGCCGCCGACCAGCAGGGCCAGGCCGATCCCCGCCACCCCGCCGACCACCGTGAGCATCACCGCTTCGGTGAGGAACTGGCGCAGGATGTCCCGCTGCCGGGCGCCGGTGGCCATGCGGATGCCGATTTCCCGGGTGCGTTCGCGCACGGTCATCAGCATGATATTCATCACGCCAATGCCGCCCACCAGCAGCGAGATGGCGGCAATCGAGCCGAGCATCAGCGACAGGGTGTTCTGGGTGCGGGCCTCGGCCTGGATCATCGCGGCGTTGTTGGTCAGTTCGAAATCCCGCTTGCCGTTGTGCAGGCGCAGCAGCAGTTGGTCGATGGCTTTTTCCGCTTCATGTACCTTGCGTGCGTCGGCGGCGGCAATCACTACATATTCGGGGTTGTAGGTGCCAAACAGGCGGATACTCGCGGCGGAGTAGGGGATGGCGATACGGTCGTCGCTGTCCTTGTCGCCGGAGCTGGCGCCTTTTTCGGCGAGGACGCCGATCACCTGGAACGGCACGTTTTCGATGAGGATGTATTGGCCGATGGGGCTCGGCAGGTCCTTGAACAGCTTGTCGCGCACCCGTTTGCCAATCACCGCGACGGTGGCGGCGCTGCGTTCGTCGGCTTCGGTGAAGTAGCTGCCCTCGACGACCGGCCAGTTGAAGATCGCCGGGAAGTTGGTGTCGTTGCCGCCGACATAGGCCATGTGGTCGACATTGCCGAAGCGCACCCCGGCTTCCGCGCCGTTGACCGGCATGATGCGCTTGACCTGGGGCAGGGCAGCCATGGCGCTGACGTCGTTCATGGTGATAATGCCGGGCGGCGTCCGCGGGTTGGGCGCCGAGCCACTGACATAGAGGATATTGGAGCCGAAGGCGCCCATCTGCGCCATGACCTGGCGCTTGCTGCCTTCGCCCACGGCCAGCATCACCACCACCGAGGCCACGCCAATAATGATCCCCAGCAGGGTCAGGGCGGTGCGGAAACGGTTGATCCACATGACCCGCCAGGCTGCTTGTACCGCGTCCAGCAGTTCGCCTTTCCACGCGCCATTGTGCTCGGCGCCATCGGCCAGGCGTTGGCGCAGGTCCACGGCTTGCAAGGCCTTGGGGTTGGCGTCGGCGTTAGCGTGGGAGTGGGGGTTGGGGGTGTCGCTGATGATCAGGCCGTCGCGGATCTCGATGATGCGCTTGGCCCTGGCCGCCACTTCGCGGTCGTGGGTGATCAGGATCACCACGTGCCCCTGGCTGGCCAGTTCGTCGAGCAGGGTCATGACCTCGGCGCCGCTATGGCTGTCGAGGGCGCCGGTGGGTTCGTCGGCGAGGATGATATGCCCGCCGTTCATCAAGGCTCGGGCAATCGACACCCGTTGTTGCTGGCCTCCGGACAACTGGTGCGGGCGGTTGCCGGTGCGCCCGGCCAGGCCCAGGCGGGTGAGCAGGGCGGCGGCGCGGGCATGGCGTTCGGCGGCCGGCGTGCCGGCATAGATCGCCGGCATCTCGACGTTTTCCTGGGCCGAGCCGGACGGGATCAGGTGGTAGCCCTGGAACACAAAACCAAAGGCTTCGCGGCGCAGCCAGGCCAGTTCGTCGGTGTCCAGTTGCGCGACGTTTTCCCCGGCGAACAGGTATTGGCCGACGGTGGGGCGGTCGAGGCAGCCGAGGATATTCATCAAGGTCGACTTGCCTGAGCCGGAGGCCCCGACAATCGCCACGAATTCCCCGGCATGGATCGACAGGTCGATCCCGCGCAATACGTCGACCTGGGGCGTATCACCGCCACCGTAGGATTTGCGGATATCCCGAAGTTCGATCAGTGGCGTCAACATTCAGCCTCCGCTGCTTTCGGCGGGGCCGATCAGCAGGTGCTCGCCTTCGTTGAGGCCATCGAGGATCTGGATGCGCAGGCGGTCGCTGATCCCCACCCGTACTTCACGGTCTTCGATGCTGCCGTCCTTGGCCACCACTCGCGCCAGTTGCGTGTCGGGGCGGGTGCTGCCTTGCAGGGCCGCGACGGGCGCAGTCAGCGCATCGGTGACGCGGCTGGCGACGAAAAACACCTGGGCGGTCATTTCCGCCATCAGTGCGTTATCGGCGTTATCCACATCCAGCAGCACGGTGTACAGCACCACCCGGCCGCTGCCGCTTTTGCTCGAACTGCTGGGGCTGCCGCCGCCCTGGCTGGTTTCGTTGAGGGGCTTGGGCGGCACCGGCAGGATCTGGCGCACAGTGCTGGTCCAGCGCCGGTTGCCACCGCTCAGGGTGGTGAAATACGCCTGCATGCCCGGTTTGACATGGCCGATATCGGCTTCCGAAACTTCCGCCCAGACGGTCATGGGCGACAGGTTGGCGATGCGCAAAATCAGCGGCGTCTGCTGCTGGCTGTTGAGGGTCTGGCCTTCGCGGGCATCCACGGCGACCACCGTGCCGGAAATCGGTGCATAGATGCGCGTGTAGCCCAGCTCGGCCTGATCAACCCGCAGCGTGGCCTGGGCCTGGCTGATCTGCGCCTTGAACATGTTGATGCGCGCCTGGGTGGCGTCCAGTTCGGCCTGGGCGGTCTGCACGTCTTCATCGCGGGTCGCGCCACCGGCGGCCAGGCGTTGCTGGCGCTGGTATTTCTGCTGTGCCAGGCGGTTTTGCGCGTGCTGCTCCTGCAGTTGCGCCTGCAGATTGGCGATGGAATAACGGGTGGCGTCGAGCTTGGCCTGTTGGGTGGCCGGATCGATCTCTACCAGCAGATCGCCTTGCTTGACCTGGGCGCCGGCTTCAACGTGAATCTTGCGGATCTGCCCGGACGCCTGCGCGCCGACATCCACGTAACGCCGTGGTTGCAGGGTGCCGAGGGCGGTCACGCTGCTTTCGATATCGCCCCGGCGCACTTCCAGGGTGGGGAACTGATCGCGGCCGGGCGGGATCAGTTGCCAGGCGGCGAAGGCGACCACGGGGATCAGGCAAAGTGCTGCCAGCAGCGCGCGCCGGGTGTGTCGAGGACGGTTCATGCACGGGTTCCAGCCAGGAAAGTTCGGACCGCTGCTCAAACGCCCTTGAGGGCAGAGACAGAAGCGGGAAGCTGTCAGGTAAACGAGGTATTTGCCCTGAAATTTAAGTGCTTACATACGGCGTTACAGCTGGGCGAAACGCCAGTATTCGAGCGCGTTTACCAGTCTGTTTAAAGCCACATGAGAATAATTCTAAGTTAGATGACTTCAAACTGCCATTACTGCATTGCCACAGCCGTCGCCGCCACGCCTGCCCGGACGAATCCTGCACCGGGCTTAAATTTTTTTTCATTGTCCTCGTTTCCTATCAACACATGGCCTGTTGTTCAGCAGGTCGCCCAGGCTTTCCGCCCCACTGCCACGGGGCTTATCCAGAGGACACTGGAATGACACAGGCAATTGCATCGCCCGCGGTTCACGACCTGATCGGTATTGGTTTCGGTCCTTCGAACCTGGCGCTGGCCATCGCCCTGCAAGAGCGCGAGAAAGCCCAGGGCAAGCTCGATGTGCTGTTTCTCGACAAGCAGGCCGACTACCGCTGGCACGGCAATACCCTGGTGAGCCAGAGCGAGCTGCAGATTTCCTTCCTCAAGGACCTGGTGACCCTGCGCAACCCCACCAGCCCTTATTCCTTCGTCAACTACCTCAAGGTCCATGGGCGTCTGGTGGACTTCATCAACCTGGGCACGTTCTACCCGTGCCGCATGGAGTACAACGACTACCTGCGCTGGGTCGCCGGGCAATTTACCGCGCAGAGCCGCTATGGCGAGGAAGTGCTGGCCATCGAGCCGATCCTGCATCAGCAGCAGGTCGAGGCGCTGCGGGTGATCTCCCGTGATGCCCAGGGCGAGCAACTGGTACGCACCGCGCGCTCGGTGGTGGTCAGCGCCGGTGGTACGCCACGGATTCCCGAGGCGTTCAAGGCGCTCAAGGACGATGGGCGGGTGTTCCACCATTCCCAGTACCTGGCGCGCATGGCCCAGCAGCCGTGTGTCGAGGGCAAGCCGATGCGCATTGCAATCATCGGTGGCGGGCAGAGCGCGGCCGAGGCGTTTATTGATCTGAATGACAGCTTCCCCTCGGTGCAGGTGGATATCATCCTGCGCGGTTCGGCCCTCAAGCCTGCCGACGACAGCCCGTTCGTCAATGAAGTGTTCTCCCCGGAGTTCACCGACCTGGTGTTCCAGCAGCCCAGCAGCGAGCGCGAGCGCCTGGTCAACGAGTACCACAACACCAACTATTCGGTGGTGGACCTGGACCTGATCGAGCGCATCTACGGGATTTTCTACCGCCAGAAAGTCTCCGGCATCGCCCGTCACGCCTTCTGCACCCTGACCACCGTGGAAAAAGCCAGCGCCGGGCCCCTGGGCATCGAGTTGCTGGTGCGCCATAACGCCACCGGTGAGACGGTGCTCAATCACTACGATGCGGTGGTCCTGGCCACCGGCTATGAGCGCCAGATGCATCGCCAGTTGCTGGCGCCGCTCGAGGCCTATATGGGTGACTTTGAAGTGAACCGCGACTACCGCGTGGTCACCGACGAGCGTTGCAAGGCGGGTATCTACATGCAGGGCTTCAGCCAGGCCAGCCATGGTTTGAGCGATACCTTGCTGTCGATCCTGCCGATTCGCGCCGACGAGATTGCCGCGTCGCTGCATGAGCATGATCGCAGCCGCGGCCAGGACCGTTCGGTGCGTGACGTGCTGCTGGCCACCGCGAGCTGATACCGGCTGCCGGTCGCTCCCGCGCCTGCGGGGGCGACCCTGGCTGAACCCTTGCTGAAGAACCCGACGATTCGCCGCGCTGTCACTTTCCTCCTGCAGACTGCAGGCGTAAGCTGCGCCGGTTTTCAACCATAGCGCAGACCTTCGTGAACAGACTTTCGAGTGACAGTTGTCGACCAGGCTTGGCCAGCTGACGCGCATCTCCATGCCGTTGCCTCGCCGATCAAGCGAGAAGCGGCCTTTCGGTAGCGAACCGTCCTGGTTCCTGCCTGATCCCCCTTTTTTCGACGCTGATTCTGCGGGCAATCAAAGGGAGATTTACCATGCAAGCCCTCAACAATATCAATCTGGATTCCTTGATCGACACCGTGGTCAGCCTCAGTGCGGCCTTTATCCTCGGTGGGCTGATCGGCTTTGAGCGCCAGTTCCGCCAGCGCACGGCGGGGCTGCGCACCAATGTGCTGGTGGCGGTGGGGGCGGCGATCTTTGTCGACATGGCCAACCGCCTGGCCGGGGCCGAAGGGGCCGTGCGGGTAGTGGCGTATGTAGTGTCCGGGATTGGCTTTCTCGGCGCCGGGGTGATCATGCGCGAGGAGGGCAACGTACGCGGGCTCAATACCGCCGCGACGCTGTGGACTTCTGCCGCCGTGGGCGCCTGCGCCGGTGCCGACCTGATCCTCGAGGCGTTCCTGGGCACCTGTTTTGTGCTGGCGGCCAACACCTTGCTGCGTCCGATCGTCAACAACATCAATCGCCAGCCCCTGGACGTGGTGTCGGCGGAGGTCACCAATATCCTCTACGTGATTGCGCGGCGTGCCCAGCAGCAGGCGGTAATGGCTTTGCTGGAGTCGGAACTGGCGCGCTGTAACTACCCGGCCAGCGATGTCGATGTGCGGCCCTTTGGCAGTGAGGAAGTGGAGATCGAGGCCACCCTGGCGGCCAACTCGGTCGATGGTGACGAACTGGATGCCCTGGTGGCGCGGATCTCCCAGTCGACCCTGGTGGTGCAAGCCTTCTGGAGTCCCAGCACCACTGATTGACAATCCCTCTCTGTTCGGCTGGAAAAGCTGCCCCCCGTCATGGGGGGCGGTTTTTTTCGGTGATTTTGACTACGCTTTAGTGAGGATTAATCCTACATATGCGCCGGATTTTCCCTTCGGGCGAAACATCATTCCGTTGTTAATGTTGAGCCGTTGCACCTAACCAAATTCCGTTGAAACGTTCTGTGTAGACAGTACCGCTGGTCGGAACTGGTACTTCTCACAGGTACAGGGGTTTCGTGTGATGTGTAAGGGTATTGGCGCCCTGAAATGAGTGGTCGCCAATGAAGCAACTAAACAGTCGTGGTGTTCTGCCAGGGAGTCGCATGAGCAAAGCGCTAATTGTGGATGATCATCCGTTCATTCGTGCAACCGTCAAGTACCTGTTGCGCCAGGAGGGCTTCGAGAAGATTTTCGAGGCTGCCAATGGTGCCGATGCATTACAGATTGCCAGGGAGGAACGGCCAGACCTGGTCATTCTCGACCTGGCCATGCCCAAGCTGGGCGGGCTGGAAGTGATCAGCCGGATCAAGGCCTTGGGCCTGCCCTGCAAGATACTGGTCCTGACCTCCTATCTGGCGGTGTTTTTTTCGACGCGTTGCATGCGGGCCGGGGCGATGGGGTTTGTCGCGAAAACCGGCGAGTTGGATGAGCTACAAAAAGCCATCAAGGCCGTCATGTCCAATTACAGCTGCTTCCCCAGCCTGCCCACCAGTTCCGTACGCAAGGACGCTTGCAAACCACGGAACAGCAACTGGTAGAAGCGCTCTCTGACCGGGAGTTGATGGTGCTACAGAAGCTGGCACTGGGTTTGGGCAACAATGAAATCGCCAAGGACATGCTGTTGAGTCACAAGACCATCAGTACTTATAAAACCCGGTTGAAGGAGAAACTGCGTATGTCTTCGGTGGTGCACTTATCCAAGTTCGCCCAGCGTAATCATCTGATCTGACATGTCGAGATCTCTGGGGAAATGGCTCACCGCACTCTGGCTGGTGGGTCTGGCGCTCACCGTCAGTGTGGCTCAGGGTGAGCCACACCCACTGACTCTGGTGGGGCATTCCACCCTTGACACACTGCAAGTGAACCTGGATGAGGCGGACTGGCGCTGGCTGCGCGAACGCCGCACGTTGGTGATGGGGGTTTCCGCCCCCGACTATGTCCCCTTCGATGTGACGGGCAGCAACGGCGAACTGGAGGGGATCACCGCTGATTATGCGGCGCTGCTCGCTAAGCTATTCGGTATCCCGATCCAGGTGCAGTGTTACGAGCACCGGGATCAACTCATCGCAGCCCTTAAACGCGGCGAGGTGGACTTTGTAGGCACGGCTAATGGCTACGAGGCGGCGGACCCTCAGTTGGCGCTTTCGCGCTCGTACGCCAACGACCAGCCAACCCTGGTGACGCGTATTGATGACAGTCAGGCGCTGAGTGCCGATCTCGACGGTAAACGCCTGGCCATGCTCTCCCACTACATGCAGCCTGAGGTGGTTGCGGCCTTTTATCCCAATGCCTCCTTGCAGACCTACCCGTCGACTTTCGAGGCGATTGGGGCCGTGGCCTTTAGCCAGGCGGATGTCTATCTGGGCGATGCAATCAGCACCAACTATCTGATTAACAAGAACAACCTCAACAACGTGCGGATGGCGGACTTTTCCAGCTTGGAGGTCAACCCTTTCGCGTTCGCGCTTGCCCGGGACAATATCCGGCTGCTGAACATCATCAATGCGGCACTGGCGGTGATTCCGGCCAATGAACAGATGGAGATCCTGCGCCGCTGGAGTGCCGGTAATCTGGGGATCGTTGGTCGTGAACGCCTGCGTCTGAGCGACAGTGAGCAGCGCTGGCTGGACAAGCATCCAAGGGTCAGGGTGACGGCACTGGACAAGTTCCTGCCGTTGTCGTTTTTCAATGATCGAGGGCAATTCCGGGGCTTGAGTGCCGATGTCCTGGCCCAGATCAGCCTGCGTACGGGCTTGAAGTTCGATGTGGTGCGCGCAGGTTCGTTGCCCCGTCAAATCCAGCAGGTCAGCGATGGCGAGGCAGAGATGATCGCGCTCATCACACCGAGTACGACCCGCGAGGAAAAGGTCCGTTTTTCCCGGCCCTATTTGAGCAACCCATTCGTGCTGATCACGCGTGACGATGGCAGCAGTCCGGTCACCCTCGACGATATGGCGGGCAAGCGTCTGGCGGTCATTGGCAGTAGCGTGCAGCGGGAAATCATCAGCCGCGACTACCCCAATATTGTGTTGGTGGACGTGGAGAACTCCGCACAGGGCATGGCTTTGGTCGCCAACGCGGGTGTCGATGCCTCGGTCAACGCACTGATCATTGCGCGCTACATGATTGCCCATCAATACCGTGACCGCCTGCGCATCACCAGTACGGTGGGCTCGCAGCCGGCGCGAATCGCCTTTGGCGTGGGGCGCGGCCAATTGGAGTTGTATTCGATCCTGGACAAGGCGCTATTGAGCATCACCCCCCAGGAGATGGATGAGTTGACCAACCGCTGGCGCAGCGAGTTGTTGATCGATGACAGCTATTGGCTACGCCACCGCAACACGATTATCCAGGGCTTCTCCCTGGCCGCCGTGTTGTTGCTGATCACCCTGGGCTGGGCCATTTACCTGCGCAGCCTGATCCGCAAACGTGCCCAGGCCGAGCGCGCCCTGAGCGACCAGATGCGCTTTATGAGCGTGCTGATCGACGGTACGCCGCACCCGATCTACGTGCGTGATCGCCTGGGGCGGTTGATGGCCTGTAACAGCGCCTATCTCAATGTTTTCGGCTTCCGCCTCGAAGACGTGATCGGTAAGACCGTGATGGAGACCGATACGGGGAACCAGCCCCAGGCCCAGTCCTACCATGAAGACTACTTGCGCTTGATGGAGCGCGGCGAACCGCAGATTCACGACCGGGTACTCAAGGTACCCGGCGGCGCGACCCTGACCATTTATCACTGGATGCTGCCGTACCGCGACGGGGACGAAAGGGTCGTGGGCATGATTGCCGGCTGGGTCGATGTCAGCGAGCGCCAGCGTTTGCTGGGGCAGTTGCAGGAGGCCAAGGAGGGGGCCGACGCCGCCAACCGCGCCAAGACCACCTTCCTGGCGACCATGAGCCATGAGATCCGCACGCCGATGAATGCGGTGATCGGCATGATCGAGCTGGCCTTGAAAAATGCCGAGCAAGGGCGTATCGACCATGACGCCCTGGCAGTGGCTTCCGACGCTTCGCGCGGCATGCTGGAGTTGATCGGCGATATTCTCGACATCGCGCGGATTGAATCCGGCCACTTGTCCCTGACCCTGGAGCCGTCGAACCTGCGCGAGCTGCTGGCTTCGGTGGGGCGAATCTTCGAAGGGCTGGCGCGCACCAAGGGCCTGGTGTTGCAGGTGGAGCTGGACCCGCTGGTCGATCGCTACGTGTTGATTGATCCGCTGCGCTTCAAGCAGGTGGTCTCTAACCTGTTGAGCAATGCCATCAAGTTCACCGCCCAGGGCCATGTGCGCTTGAGTGCCAGTGGCTCGCCGGCAGTTGCCAATGGTTACCTGAGCCTGCGGCTGGTGATAGAAGACAGCGGCATCGGGATCAGCGTCGAGGACCAGATGCGCCTGTTCAACCCGTTTATTCAAGGGCGTAACACTGACCAGTCGGCGCGCAGTGGCTCAGGGCTTGGGTTGGTTATCAGCCGCAGCCTGTGTGAAATGATGGGTGGCCAGCTGAAATTGAGCAGCGTGCTGGGGCAGGGCACACGGGTCGAGGTCACACTGCCATTGGCGGTGGCCACCTCGGCCAGCGCACCGTCCGAACCGGTTGCCCTGGAGGCGCCGCCAGCCCATGCGTTGAATATCCTGGTGGTGGACGACTACCCCGCCAACCGTCAATTGCTGACCCGCCAACTGAGTTTCCTGGGGCACCGGATCACTACCGCCAACGATGGTGTGCAGGGCCTGGAGCGTTGGCAGACCGAGCGTTTTGATGGGGTGATCACCGACTGCAACATGCCGCTGAAAAATGGCTATGAGCTGGCCCGAGACATCCGTGCCGATGAGCGGGCCCGCGGCTTGGCCCCTTGCCTGTTGCTGGGGTTTACCGCCAATGCACAGCCGGAGGAAACCGAGCGTTGCCTGGCGGCGGGGATGGACGGCTGCCTGTTCAAACCCACCGGGCTTGAGGATCTGCATGCCGCACTGGCTTCTCGCACGGCCATGCCTTCGGTCAATGAGCCGGTGCAGGCGGACCCGGTCAAGGCCCTCGACTTGAGCCGCTTGTTGAAGCTGACCGGCTCCGACACGGGGGCCGTCAAGGAGCTGCTGGCACAACTGCTCGACAGCCTTGCTGCAGACCGTACGCAACTTCAGGCATTGCTTGAAAAGCACGACTACGCCCAGCTACATGACCTGGCCCACAGGACCAAGGGCGGGGCGCGTCTGGTCGAGGCGCAGACCTTGGTGAACCACTGCGAAGCGCTGGAAGCGGCCTGTGAACAGCGCGATCCCGAGGCGCTGGTTTGCGCAGTGGCGGCTGTGCAAGAGGCCATTGATCAATTGCATCAAGCCCTGACGGATTACTGCAACCAGGCATAGAGGCAGGTCCGGCGCAGGGAATTTGGGAGAACTCCTACATGTAGAGGGAACTACGCTGATTTTTTCGTCGAAATATGTCTGGAAAAGTAGGCCGCTCCTTCCTTCCGCGAGCGATGCCTGCTCAGGGACTTGCGATGCCAACCAAAGCACTGACCATCCTGATTGCCGATGAACGGCACCTGCAACGGTTGCACATCGAAAAAATGCTCAACCAGCTGGGCTATTACCGGATCGTCCCGGTGCAGACCTTCGATGAAGTGCTGATCCTGACGGATATCCCGGCTGAGCCATTTGACGTGTTGATTATCCATGCCGGACTGGCTGCCGCCGCGGGCGGCGCATTGGCGTTCCAACAGCAACATCCGCAGGTGCGCCATGTGCTGGTGTATGACGACCAGGACCTGGGGCCGTCTGCTTGCGTGGTGCCCCTGGCCCTGGTGCGTTTGCCGGGAGCGCCCGACAGCATCACCCTGGAACACTTTATGGACATCGTCGACCCGCCGTCACCAGCCAGTGGCTTGCGGGTCTTGCCCTGGCTGCGGGAGCTGGCGCGCAACCCGGCGGTTTAGCTCAGTCCCACTGCGGCGCAATACCCTTGGGGCTGGTCAGGCGATGGCCGCGCTCGAGGCCCTCGATTTGCGCCATATCGGCTTGGCTCAACGTCAGTTGTACAGCCTTGAGGTTGCTCTGCAGGTTGGCGCGCTGGGTCGAGGACGGAATCACCGCATACCCCAGCTGCATGGCCCAGGCCAGGGCGACCTGTGCCGGTGTGGCCTGGTGGCGTGTGGCGATTGCCTGGATCACCGGGTCTTTCAGCACTTCGCCGTAGGCCAGGGTCATGTAGGACGTAATCTGGATACCGTGACGCGTGGCGAAATCCACCACCTTACGGTTTTGCAGGTAGGGGTGCAGCTCGATCTGGTGGGTGGCGATATTCTCGGCACCGACGGCGGCGATGGCTTCTTCCATCAGCGCTACGGTGAAGTTGGAGATGCCGATCTGCCGGGTCAGGCCCAGGCGCTTGGCTTCCAGCAACTGCCCCATGAACTCGGCGACGGGTACCTGGTTTTCTGGCGACGGCCAATGGATCAGGGTCAGGTCCAGGTAGTCGGTCTGGAGCTTGCGCAGGCTTTCCTTGAGGCTGGGGATCAACTGGCCTTCGGCAAAATTGGCGATCCAGATTTTGCTGGTGATGAACAGTTCATCGCGGGGGATACCGCTGGCAGCGATGGCCTGGCCGACCTCGGCTTCATTGTCGTAGATCTGCGCGGTGTCGATGACCCGGTAGCCGAGATCGAGGCCGGTGCTGACGGAATCGATGACCACCTGGCCCTGCAGGCGGAAAGTGCCAAGGCCGAATGCGGGAATAGACATGAGTAACTCCTGTTGTGGCATGGACAATGGCGTTGAGTATCGGCTGCCGGCGCCAGGTGAAACACCCATGCTTGTTCAAATGACTCTTGACCAGAAGTCATGAGTGGCCCGCGCCTACAAGGTGTTGAGCTCGTGGGCCAACTCCAGCACCACTTTGCCGCTGCCGACAGTGGGCACCAGGTGCGTAAACGGGATATCGATCATGCGGTTTTCCCGCACCGCCCGCAGGCGCGACAGCACCGGGTCGCGGGTCAGCAACTGGCGTTTACGGCTGGCAGGGGACCACACGGCGTCGGCCAGCAGGATCACATCCGGGTCGCTCATCAATAACGTCTCACTGCTGACCGTGACCCGGTACTGGTTGATCCCAGCCAATATATTGTGTGCTCCGGCAGCCGCCAGCAGGGTGGTGACGAAACCTTGCCGTCCTTCGCTGTCCAGGCCGTTGACTTCACTGTCGAGGTAAAACACCGACAGGGGTTTGGCGGGCTTGGCCAATGCCTGGGCACTGGCCAGGTCGGCGTCCAGGGCGTCAATCAGCTCGCGGGCCCGCTGCGGTTTACGCAGCAGCTTGCCCAGGGTCAGCAGGTCATTGCGAATGTGCCCGAAGTAATCCAGGGAATGCCCGGCACACGCCGATTCCAGCAGATACGAAGCCACGCCATTACCTGCCAGCCCGGTGCGTGAAGTAATGCCGCTGCCAAAAGCCGTGGCAAAGCCGCCCACTACCAGGTCCGGCTGTTGCCCGTACAGCACCTCGCTGGCCGGGTAGCGCGGAGCAATCACCGGCACAGCGAAATATGTGCCCTGCTTATGCGCGGCGCCGTTGTCATCCAGGTACGCCACGCCCACCAGCGCCGGGCCGGCCTCCAGGGCCAGCAGCATATCGGCGGCGTGCTGGTTGAGGGCGACAATCCGCGCCGGCGGCGTATGGGGCAGGTGCCACTCCTGTTGGCAATTGCGATAACTGTCCGCCAGGGCTGAGGCACTGCACACCAGGGCGATGGCAAATCCTCCCAAGCGTTTCATGGGCGCTCCCGGATCAATAACTCTTCGAGCACCTCGCCGCCCACCAGGTGCACATCCACCAGGCGTACGGCATCGGCCTTGCTGCGCACTCCGTACCAGCAGCGCTCCGGGTACACCGTGAGCACCGGCCCCAGGTTGCAGGGGAACTGGCAATGGGTGCGGGTCAGCAGCACGCCGCCGGGCACTTCGATGTGCTGGTGTTCCAGCAGCCGTCGGCGCAGGGTTTTCCAGATCTGCAGGGCGCCGCGCTGGGTGCAGCGCGGGCCGGTGCACAGCAGCACATGGCGGGCATGCTCGGGGATATGGGACCAGTCGGGGTGGCTGTCCACCCCGTCGATTTGTGTGATTTCAGTCATCAGAAGCGATACGTGTAACGCACCTCCGTAGTGAACGGCCGGCCCAGGTTGTCGACATTGCTGGAGCGGCTGGTGACATAGTCGCGGTCGAACAGGTTCTCTACCAGCAGGCTCACGCGGTGTTGGTGGGCGTTGTCGAGGTAGCGGTAGGCGTCGGCGTCCACCACCGAATAGTGGCCGTATTCGACTCTTTTCGAGCTGATCACATCGTGGATATAGCGGATGGCCGCGCCGGCGCCCCACAGGCGATTCTGCGACTCGAAACCCACCCGTGAACGGGCGAAGAAGCTTGGCACATCATTGAGAGTGACGCCGGCGCGCGACTCGGTCAGGTTGCGGGTCATGTCCGCCTGCAGGCTCCACTGCTGGTTGAGCGCCAGCTTGGCGTCGGCCTCGAAGCCACGCACCTGGATCTGCCCCTGGCCGTTGACCCAGTGGCTATCGTCGAGGGTGATCAGGTCGGTGATCTTGCGCTTGAACAAGGTCACGCTGGCGCTGAACTCGCGGTCGGCCAGCAGGCCCTTGTAGTCCAGACCCAGCTCGGCGTTGCGGCTTTTTTCCGGCTTGAGGTTACGGTTGCCGATCTCGTCGCCGGGTTCATTGACAAACAATTGCTCGGCATTCGGCAGCTTGTAGGCGCTGCCGTACTGGCCGCGCAGAGCCCAGTTGGCATTGAGGTCGTAGAGCGAGGTGAGCATGCCGACCGTGGCACTGTCGCCGCCGCTCATGGTTTCGTGGCGCAGGCCGATGCTCGGGTGCCAGTCGGGCAGGGCGTCGATCTGCGGGCGCAGTTGGCTGTACAGGGCGTGGGCTTCGGCCTTGTTGTTGTCGATGATCAGTACATCGTCCTGGCCCTTGAACCACTGGTTGTCGGAGCCGAACACCAGCACATGGCCGCCTTCAAGCTCAGCCTTGCCTTCGGCCTGCACGCCCCAGTCGGTGAACCCCCAGTAGTCATCGCGGTTACGCACCACGGTGCCACCGTCGGCGGTGTTGTTGACCCGCGAGTAACGCGTGTCCCAATCGTTGATATGGCCCTTGACGAAGTAACTCAGCCGTTCATTGAGGCGTTGCTCGAAGGTCGCCGTGGCGATCTGTTGCACGCGGTCGTTGGTGGTCTTGCGGTTGTTGGTGGCGCCGGCGAAGTCCAGGTTGGCGTCGGAGTACTGGTAGAACAGCTCCAGGCGCGAATCATCGCCCAGGGACTGGATGGCCTTGGCGCCGAAGGTGGTGACTTCGTAGGAGCGTTTCTTGTCGCTGACGTTGCTCATGTCACGGTTGCGAAACGGCTGGTAACCCTCGGACACGTTGTGGCTGACGTACGCCATAAGGCCCAGGTCGCCCAGGCCGTTAGTGAAAATCCGCTCGGCCCGGGCATCGCCGGTGGTGCCGCCAAAGGTATCGATGCCCAGGTTGGTTTCGCCGGACACGTCACGGGTCTGCGGGCTGCGCGTGACGATATTGATCACACCCGCCACCGCCTGGGTACCGAACAACAGGCTCTGGCCGCCCTTGAGCACTTCGATGCGCTCCACGGCGTTGGCCGGCAGGGTGTCCAGGTACAGGCCGCCGTACAGGCGGTTGTTCAGGCGCACGCCATCGAGCAGGATCAGGGTGTCGTCATTGCGCCCGCCCAGCAGGGAATAGGTGCCGTAGTCGAAGGGGCCGTTTTTCGGCGCAACGTAAAAGCCGGGAATAAACATCTGCATCGCCCGGGTGATATCGGCGCTGGGGCCGGCGCGTTCGATCTGTTCGCGGCTGACAATCTCGACTTTGCTGCCGTATTGGGCCATATCGGCCACGGTGGTGGATTCCACCGACGGCGCAGAGACGATCTGCTGGTTGAGCACCAGGGCTGTGTCATCGGCGAGCAGCAGCGGGCTGAACAGGCAACCCAGGAGCAGGGTCGGGCCAGAGGTAGAGCAACGTTGGAAAATCATAGTCTTCTCGAAAGTATCTTCGCAGAAGCACGCAGGAGAAGGCACCGGGCACACACCGATACCGGCCCATGCCCGCCCACCGCAGGATTATGCCAAACAGAAATTCCAGGCCGGTCTCCGGGCTCTCGCGTATCGAACCCTTCACCTTCCCATGGCGCTCTGGCCACAGTGGTGTGTCGAAGGGGTCACGCGAATACCGTTGCGGGGGCAGCACCGGACTTGCTCGAATGAGCGTACCGGTTTCCCGTTTCACCCTATGCACGGCGGCATAAGGCACCTGAAACAGGGCGGCATCTGAACATTCGCAGGCCCTTTCGTCAATCTGGCGCAGCGATTGTGCAGTGCCGCCAGTGTGCTGGTGCTCAGCGGTTTGCCGCGGTGGCGCCGGTGCGGGGCGGGAAATACACGGGGTAGTAGGAGAAGAGAATATATTCGAGCGGGTTGCGGATCAGGGAAATACCCGTGCGGTCCTTGACCGTGTCCACGCTGTCGTATTGGGCGTAGGTGTCACTCACCAGTTTTGGGCCTTTCTGCGTCCCATGCATCTGGATGCCTGTCTTGAACTCGGCGGTGACCAGCTCGGGGCTCGGGGTCACGGTCACGGTGCCCACGAAGGCCTTTACCGGCTTGTTGATCAGCCGCTGGAACTCGGCGGCGAAGGAGTTCTCGGCGCCATTGCCGGAGTAGCAGACAAGCAAGCGAACGTTGTCGAACTGGCTGGGATCAATGCCTTTGGCGAGCAAGTGGGCATGCAGTTGCTCGGCGGTATGCTCAGCGCCGTCATACAAGATGGTCGAGCTTTTACCGGACAGTTGTTCCCTGAAGCTGAGGTCGCGGCCATGAGCGTTGATGTTGAGCCGAGGTTTGCCTTTGTATTCATCTTCAAAGCTGAACAGGTTGCCTTTGATCAGTTGCATCTTTTGCATGTTGCCCTTCATCACGATCAGGCGCCGGACCTTTTCGCCATTCGGCGCCTCGATGATGCTGTTGTGGCTGCCACTGCGCAGCGCTGCCTGGGTCACCTCCGGCGTCGGTGGGGGATCGACCGGCCTGCGTGAGGAGCGTGCTCGAGAGTGGGTCACCAGCATTGCAAAGTTGAGCAGCAAATCCGCCATGGCCGTTTCTTTGTCCGGCGTGGCGTTGTCCGCCAGCGTTTGCAGGTCGCTGAGAATGCCCTGGAACTGCAGCGCCGTGCCAATGGCCGCGCCGGGGCCGCGCAGGGCCGGCAGTACCGCGTTGAGCAACAGATAGCCGCCTTCCTTGAGCGTTGCCCAGCGACTTTCGGCGTCGGAGACAGATTGTTGTTCGGCCATGCTGATCACGCCCTGGGCATTGGCGTCGTACAGGTGGTTCATCAATTGCCCGGTTTGCAGTTTGGCCTTCAGGGCATCGGCAGCGGCATAGCCGCCCACCGCCAGTGTGGGCGCAGCGGGAACGGTTTCTCCGTCGCCCACGCCAAACAGGCTGGTGGTCTGGGTGGAGGGCTCCTTGAAACTCCATGCCTTGTAGTAGTCGCGGGTCGCGTTGTCGGGAAACCAGGCCAGGATGTCGTTTTGCAGGCGCCCCGGTTGCTGGATGGCCTCCAGCAAGGCCTGGCGGGTGGGAAATTGCAGCAGCGGTGCGTCGGCGATCAATGGGCGGTAGAGAATATGCGGGCCGCTGATGCTGTCCTCGGGTTCGATCAGGTACATGTTGTCGACCACCTCGGGTGTGGCGCCTGGCCCGGCAATGAACGCCAGCGGGCGGACGACGATCTCTTTGCCATCGACGGTCTGCGCACCGGGTTGCGGGTTGACGGCCGCCTGCACGTAGCGCAACCCTGTGGTATCGAACCCCGATTGTTTGTTAACCGCCAGCTCCAGGGCCTTGATCTGCAGTTCCACGGGGACTTGCTGGGCAAACAGGGACTGGCGTTGGGCTTTTTTGACGGGATCGTCCAGCAGTTCGCGTTTGAGCAGCTCGGGGTAGTTTTTACCCACGTCGACCTTCTCGATCAGTTTCTGCAGTTCGCCATCCTTTTCCAGCTCCGGAACCCGCGTGTTAGCCGGTTTGAGATAAACCTCCACGTCGCGGCTGGGCAGCCCCGACAGGTTTTTCAGGAGCACGTCGGTCATGCTCATGCGTTCGCGATGGAGGCTGCCGCTGACCACCCCGCCTGGCGAGTTGCCGCCGACGGGCGCCTTGAACACCACCTCCAGGTTTTTCGCCGGGTGGCTCACCGCCTTCAGTTGATCGAAAGCCTGTTCGGCAAAGGGCCGGATATCCGGGATATCGCTGTTGTAGGTCCGCCCTTTATTGCGCTGGGTGATACTCGCCAGTTGCAGGCTCAGTTCACGCAAGACAACACGTTCGGCCTCGGTGGCGTTGCTGAGCCAGTTGGGCGTCTTGCGTGAAGGCTGATCCAGTGTGTCCAGGTTCAGCCAGCTGGGGTCGGGAGCAAGGCTGTTATCCAGACGCTGAGTGATCACCGTCTCGGCCTGGATCTGGAAAGCATTGCCGTCGACCTTACGCAAGGTGTTGAGAAGCCGTTGTTCAGGGGCCTGCGCTTTGAGCTGTCGCTCCCGTGCCGCGTTGAACGCCGCGTAGGAGTCATAGGGGGTGACTTTGCCGCTGGGTTCGCACAGCAGCAGAATCGTGCGCTCGCCGACATGGCGCTGAATCAGCAGGTTGGCTGAAGTGGACTCTATCGCGCCCTGGTTGGGCTCTGAAATGCTGCCGAGGTTGAATACCGTCACCTCGGCACTGTCGTTGGAGCTTGGGCGCGTCGATCCGTTGGGGTAGCGCACCACCAGGTCCAGGGTTTCGCGCTGCAGATCGTCCAGGCCCGGCTGCTTGAGTGCGGCCAGTCGCAGGTTGTCCCGTAACAGGTTACTGATCAGTGTCCGGCGACTGCCGGCAAACGGGCTGAGGCTTGCACGGGTGGGGGCGCCGAAGGCGGGCTGGTCCCAATAGTTGGATACGTCGGTTGTCAACGCCTGCGCCAGTTGGCCTGGCAGCGCACGGAATGCGCTTTGGATCGCGCCCATGTCAACGGCGAGTGGGGTGTCCGGGGTGTTGCCGGTATGGGTCAGGACGTCTGGGCGGGTGTCGACCAGTTTGCTGTTGGCGGGCAAGTCGGGGACCGCACCGTCTACCAGGTATTCCAGGGCCAGCGTCGTCAGCGGCTTGCGTTTGAACTGACCCGGGTTGTCCGGGTCGGGCTGGGCCAAGTCGACCTGATTGATGTCGAAGTCCAGCCCGGGTGATGCACTCTTTATGGCGTCCGTCAGCAGCCGTCCCACGACCGCTTGCAAACCGGGCTCGCCAGCAAACTGCTGCCTGGCAATCTCGGCGGTCGGGGAGCGGCGGGGAGGGATGGTGATGGGTTTATCGGCGGCAGCTTGCTGATCGAGTTGTTGTTTGACGGCCAGTTGGTTTTGCTTGACCTCCCGTGATCGCGGGTCGTGCGCAGCGTTGGTCAGCGCGCTGAAGCCGTTGCGATTGAGGGCCGAGCTCTGCTTGAGCACGCCTTGCAGGCTGGGATCCGCTGGCGGCTCGCCATAGAAACTCAGAACCTGGCCCAGGCTTGCGGTTTCAACGTTGAAGCACGGTACGAGCGCCCCGGTTCCGGCACTCAGTTTTTTTGCCAGCGCCACTATGGCCGGGGCCACCTGCGCCCAGCCTGACGAGTCATCGCGCGTGAACATCTTGGGCGGCGCATCGGAGCCTTTGGGGCTGCGGACCAGCAGGTTGCCGGTGGTCGGGTCCACCCTGAGGTTGGCAACGACCAGGTTGTTTTTTTCGACGAAATCCAAAAAAGCCTCACTGGAGAGGGCCTCGTTAAATGCCTTGAATGTTTGGGCCAGTGTCGAAAGGGGCGGCAGTTCCAGAAACAGGCGCCTGGCAGGGGGCAGGGCAGCAGCGGGGCGCGTTTCTTTGCGCAGCGTCAGCAGGGCTGTCGCGGTGTTCTGCGCCAACTCCCGGTCAGCCTCATCAACCTGCGCGGACGGCGTTTGCTCAAGAGGCACTGAGGCGGGTTCTTTGGCGAGGACCTCTGCGGTTTGGCGTTGCTGTTCGACGATATGTGCAGCTTGCAGGCTATTGGTGTTTGCCGGCAGGAGGGAGGGAAACGATTGCTGGGTCAGCAACTGCTCGATTGAGGCTGACCGCTGGCTTTTGGTGCTGTAGGCGTCATGGCCGTAGAAGTCGCCGATCAGCGCCAGCGGAGCACTGTGTTCCCCGGTATGCACGAAGGAGTGCTCAGCGCTGGGTTCCAGTGCTCTTGCCGCAGCGGCAACGTCTGCGGATGCCGCTTCCCACCCGGGGGTGTATTTCGAGAAGTGGCCAGACGCACCGCGAATTTCGAAGTCCAGCGACGCTGAACTGGGGGTCCAGGTAAAGTTTTGCGTATTGATGGTGTTGTTTTTGGCAAACGTTGCAAAAGGCTCTGCTTTCAAGGCGTCGTTGAATTTTTTCCAGGCCCTGCCGAATGTGGAGTAGGGCGGGATGTTGTTAACGGTCATTTTGCTCGGGTCGAAGTCTGCAGCAGGCTCGTTGGATGTCTCGTGAAAGGCCAGGGTCAGGGCGTACTGTTTCGCCAGTTCGCGGTCACTGTCTTGCACAAGTTGCCGGGCATTCTCCAGTTCGTGGGCAGTCACATCCACGGCGTCGCGCCGGGATCGACTTGACGTGCGGGCTGCGCCCGATTCCGGCGGGGGTTCTGCGAAGGAGCGTGTGGCATTGGAAAAACTAGGTAGGCGTGATTCGATAGAATTCATGGACACGTCCTTGGAAAGAAGGGGGGAGATGATTCTTTGAACGCAGTGATTCAGCGGCCAGGGCAATGACTGGGTGATGAGCGACGAGCATCAGTTCCGCTGCAGGTTGTAAGCGCCTTCAAGTGCGATCCACAGGGGCTGGTTTACGGCGTGTGGGCGGCCTACAGTGGCGCGACTTGCCTGGATCGCTGTGACATCTAGAAATCACTTAACCCGTGGAGCTTTGTATGCCGGCCACCCGCTTGACCCTGATTGCCCACGCCAGCACCCAGGCCCGCAAACGCACGCGCTTTGCCTTGGATGAACCGTTGGAGACGGAGGGGCAGCAGATGCCGTTGGCCCAGGCAAAGCGCTTCAAGCGCGCCCCCCGTTTGCTGTGCGGCCCCGAGCTGCGCACCCGGCAGACGGCCCTGCTGTTTGGCGAGCACCCGCAGGTAGACGAGGCCCTGCGCGATTGTGATTTCGGGCGATGGCGAGGGCAGCGCCTGGATGAGATAGAGCAAGCCGAACCCGAGGCTTTGCAGGCCTGGTTGACGGACAGCACGGCCGCTCCCCATGGCGGCGAATCCGTTGCACAAGTGTGTGAACGGGTCGGGCAGTGGCTGCACACCCAGGAGCAGATCCCAGGCCATGTCGTGGCGGTGACCCACCCCTTTGTGATCCGCGCCGCGTTGCTCTACGTCATGCAAGGCCCGCTGGCGATGTTCAACCGGATAGATGTGGAGCCGTTGTCCTCCACCGAACTGCGTTTCAACGGTGTGTGGCGCCTGCGCCTGGAAACACGCGAGACCTGAGCCGCGCGAACATGGCAAAATCGCAGCCCCGCACTGAGAACCCCTTCATGAAAAAGATCCTGATCATCGGCATTGGCGCCGGCAACCCCGACTACATCACGATGCAGGCGGTGAAGGCGCTTAACCGCACCGACGTGTTTTTCCTGATGGACAAGGGCCAGAGCAAGGACAAGCTGATCGACCTGCGCCGGGAAATCTGCCAGACCTATATCGACGCCGACCGCACCTACCGCTTTGTCGAAGCCGACTGCCCCGAGCGTGTGCGTGGCGAGATCGACTACACCACGGCCGTGCAGGATCTGAATCGCGACAAGCAACAGACGTTCGAGCGCATGATCAACCAGGAAATGGCCGACGGCGAAGTGGGCGCTTTCCTGGCCTGGGGCGACCCGGCGTTGTACGACAGCACCATCCGCATCCTGCAGGCGATCCTGGCCAGTGGCGGCAGTGAGTTTGAGTTCGAGGTCATCCCCGGGATTACCAGCGTCCAGGCCCTGGCGGCCCAGCACAAAGTGCCGTTGAACCGCATTGGCCGGTCCATCGAGATCACCACCGGGCGCCGGCTCGCGGCGGGGCAGGCCAGCGATGCCGATACCCTGGTGGTGATGCTCGACGCCGAGGACTCCTACCGCAGCGTCGCGGACCAGGACCTGGAGATTTACTGGGGCGCGTACCTGGGCACGCCGGATGAAATCCTGATCAGCGGCAAGGTGGCCGAGGTGGCCGAGGAAATCGAGCGCGTGCGCAAGGCGGCGCGCCAGGCCAATGGCTGGATCATGGATACCTACCTGCTACGCAAGCCGTAGGGGGGAATGCAATAAACAAAGTGGGAGCGGGCTTGCCCGCGATGGCGGCGTGTCAGTCAGCCTATGTATTGGCTGAAACACCGCGATCGCGGGCAAACCCGCTCCCACATTGGATGTGTGGTGCTTAGGGGAATGTCACTTGCCGCTGGTGATCTGCCTGACCAGCAGCCCATGCCCCGTCACATCCTCAGCCCGGGAAATAGCCTGGATCACCAGCAACCGGTTGCCGGAGCCTGCGAGGAAGGTCGAGTTCAAGGTCTTGCCGCCGCCCATGGTGGCCGTGCCATCAATCTGGCGCAGGCCCACGCCTTTGATCAGCAGTTTCTTCTGCGCCAGTTTCTTGTAGTCCGGCAGGCTGGTGCCGACGTCCTTGAGGAAACCCTCGACCGCGCTGTCGAGAAACAGCGGTTCGTCGTCCTTCAAGTCGATCCCGTCATTGCGCAGGGTCTGGGCCACCACCACCACGCTTTTTGAGGCCTGGTTGATATACATCGTGCCGTTGGCGCCAGCGGTGCCCTGGGCTTGCGCGCCGGCAGGCAGGGCATCGGCGACATAGCCCTTGGGCAGGGTGAAGGTGAATTTGCCGTCCAGGGTCGAGACGATCTGGAAGTCGTCCGGCGGCGCGGCGGCCGGCTTGGCTGCCGCGAACAGCGGGCTGGCGCCCAGGCTGACGGTCAGCGCCAGGGCCAGGCGGGTGGCGATTTTGCTGAGGGTGAGCATGAGGTCTTCCAATGGATGAACGAAATTGCGCCATATTCTGTCAGAAAATTCGCAATTTCGTTCGGATCCATCCTCAGACCTTTGCGGACTCCTCTTCGAGGCGGTCCATTTCAAACAACCGCGCCAGTTCCGCACGGGCTTCCTGGGCCGACTGCATCACCTTGGCCGCGTCGTCGTACACCGCGTGCTGGGCCGCCAGCAATTGCAGGTCGTGGTGCTTGAAGCGGTTGATCCGCGCATCGGCCTGGGTCTCGCTCAGGCCCAGGCCGACCAGGGTGCGGCGGCTCATTTCCAGGCTGGAATAGAAGGTTTCGCGCACCGGTGACGCGTCCAGGTCCACCAGGCGGTGTACGTGCTGGCGGTTACGGGCGCGGGCGATGATCTTCATGTGCGGGTAGAGATTGCGCACCAGCTCGGCGGTCTTGATGTTGATTTCCGGATCATCCATGGCAATCACGAAATACTCGGCCTGGTCGACCTTGGCCGCGTGCAGGATCTCTGGGCGCTGGGGATCGCCGTAGAACACCGGCATGCCGCCGAAACTGCGGGTCAGATCGATGGTTTCCACCGAGGTGTCGAGGGCGATAAACGAAATGTTCTGCGCCCGCAGGATCCGCGCCACGATCTGCCCCATCCGGCCCATCCCGGCGATCACCACGCGCGGCGCATCGCTCTCGATCGCGCGGTATTCTTCCGGCACGTCCACCGGCTTGGTCTTGGGCCGGAACAGCTTCGGGCACAGCAGTAGCAGGAGCGGGGTGAGGGCCATGGACAGGGTGATGGTCAGCACCAGCACATCGTACAGGTGCGGGGCAAACAGGCCCTGGTCGCGGCCGATCTTGAACACCACAAAGGCAAACTCACCGCCGGCCGCCAGGACCACGCCCAGGCGCACCGCGCTCTCGCGGTTCAGCTCGCCGACCATCTGCCCGACTGCGTACAGCAGCGGCAACTTGATGGCGATCAGCAGCAGGGTCAGGCCCAGCACCACGAAGGGCGTGCTGAACAACAGGCCGATATTGGCGCCCATGCCCACGCTGATAAAGAACAACCCCAGCAGCAGGCCCTTGAACGGCTCGATCTGCGATTCCAGTTCGTGGCGGTACTCCGAGTCGGCCAGCAGCAGGCCGGCGAGGAATGCGCCGAGGGCCATGGACACGCCCACCAGCTCCATCAGCCAGGCGGTGCCGATCACCACCAGCAGCGCGGTGGCGGTGGACACTTCGCGCAGGCCGGTCTTGGCGACAATACGAAACACCGGCCGCAGCAGGTAGCGACCGCCGATGATCACCACGGCGATGCTGCCCAGTACCTGCAAACCGTGGTTCAGGTCCTGGGCGGCAGTGGTGGTGTGGTCGCTGCCGGCCAGCAGCGGCACCATGGCGATCAGCGGGATCGCCGCGATGTCCTGGAGCAGCAGGATCGCAAAGGCCAGGCGCCCGTGGGGGCTGTTCAGTTCCTTGCGTTCGGCCAGGCTTTGCAGGCCGAAGGCGGTGGAGGACAGCGCCAGGCCCAGGCCCAGCACAATCGCGCTATTCCACGACTGGCCAAAGGCCCAGAGCGCTACTGCACCTATCACCATCGCGGTCAGCAGCACCTGCGCCAGGCCCACGCCAAACACCGCCTTGCGCATCACCCACAGGCGTTTTGGCGACAGTTCCAGGCCGATGATGAACAGCAACAACACCACCCCCAGCTCGGAGAACTGCGCGACACTTTGCGGGTTGCCCACCAACCCCAGCACCGAGGGGCCGATGATCACACCGGCGAACAGATAGCCCAGCACCGCGCCCAATTGCAGGCGCTTGGCCAGAGGCACGGTCAGCACCGCCGCCAACAGGAGAACTACGGCCGCTTGTAACAGGTTGCCTTCATGGGGCATCGCTTACTCCAGAATCTTTGAGGCGAATCGACAGGGCGCTATTAGAGCGCGCTTTTACGCTGTTGAATCTGAATTTTTGCCAAGGCACGACGCATTGCGCCAGCGCCTGTTGAGCCAGGAAAGCCTGGCCAAGGCATTAGATATCAACCAGGCGGCGGTTTCCAAGATGGAGCGTCGTACCGATAGGTACATCAGCACCTTGCGCAATTACATCCGGGCGACGTTCCCGGACGGGCAGGTCAAGATCGACAACTTCGCCACCTATTGTGCTGGATGCAGTCCTTTACAGGGCCAGGTCCTGCGCCAATTCTTGTTACTATCGCCCTGCGTTTTCACCAGGAGCCAACGCCTCATGCAACACCAGTGGGATGAAATGCACCGCACCCGCAAGCCCTCGTTCGTGCTGTGCGGCGAGCCCCAGGGGCAGGTGCTCAATCTCTATGTCCATGGTTATTCTGCGTTTTTCAACCAGCAACAACTGGCCAGTTTCCAGGCGCAGCTGGCGGGGATCGAGGGTTCGACCAACCTGATGCTGTTCTGGCCGGCCGGGCATTTCCTGGAAAACCTCTTCGCCCCCTTCAAGGACATCATTGCCTCGATGCTCGGCGGCGGCAGCCTGGGCGCGGCGACCGTGGGTCTGGGCAAGGCGGTGGGTTATTTTCTCGATCACTACAAAAGTGTCGAGGCGCGGGTGGACGAGGTGGCCAGGACGCTGTTGGCGGAGCTGGCCAACTACCTGCACGCCGAGTCGATCGAGGTCCGTCAGATCAACCTGATCGGCCACTCCCTGGGCGCACGCCTGCTGGTCAAGAGCCTGTTGGCCAGCCCGGAGCTGGCCCGGGAACTGCCCCTCAATCACCTGTTGTTGATGGGCGGGGCGATTTGCACGTCCAGCCCCTGGGAGCAGGTGTCGGCACCGCTCAAGGGGCGCGTGATCAATTGCCACTCCAGCAAGGACTGGGCCCTGGCGCTCAAGCCGGATACCGAGCGCTGTATTGGCCGCTATGCCATCCCCCTGACGCCATCCCTCAAGGGCAAAGTGACCAATGTGCATCTGGTCACGTTCGACCACGCTGCCTACTGGCCGCAGTTGCAGACCGTGGTGCAGTACACCGACTTGCTGCAAGAGCGCCGGGGCATGATCCGTGCGGACCAGCGCAGTGCCGAGGTGCGCTTTGCCGAAGAGGATGTGGACCTGTATCCGGTGCTGCTCCAGGCCCGGGCGCCAGAGTTGCAGTTCCTCGCCGAGCTGATGGCCGCCAAGCGCAGTGCGACCATCGCTGCGGATGTGCGCGACCCACTGCAGTTGGCCATCGAGTTGCAGCGCATGGGCGGTGACAGCTTTATGAACCTGGCCCGTGGGCACGGCGTGAGTTACCGCCAATTGGCCCAGGACGTGGCCCTGCGCGTCGGTATCAAGTTTGACCAGCCCATCGACAGCGTGGCCCTGGTGAGCCTGGAAGAGCGGGTCGCCGAGACCCTCATCGAACAGTACAAGGACAAACTCAGCCAGGCCGACCGCCAGGTGTTCGAGGCCGAACTCCGGGCCGCCGCGCAAAAGGAACAGGGGTTTTTCCACCGTTTCGATGTCGGCCGCTCGGCCACCACCGCCTTGAGCGGAACGGCGCTGGCCGGGTTGACCGGGTTTATCCTGCGGCGCGGTGCGGCCACGGCGATTCCGGTGGTGGGGCAGGCGCTGGCGGCGGCCATGCTGCTGGTGAGCGGGGTACGGGCGTTTTCCGGGCCGGCGTACTCCATCACGACCCTGGCGGTGCTGGTGCTGGGGGTGATTCGCCAGCGCATGGAGCGCGAGGCGTTGAATCAGGAAATGGACCTGGTGGTGCAGGTGGTCGAGGCGCTTGATCTGCCCCGGGAAACGCTGATGCGCACGGTCTCGCCTGACTGCTAAGCTGCGTCCTTGTCTTGTGTGTCTGCCGGGTACCCCGCGTGAAATTCAGCCTGCCGAAAATTGCGACCGCCCCGTTTTGCCCTCCGGAAGTGGCGGGCACCATCCCCGTCGATCCCCGTGCGCCGTTTTTCAAACGGGTGCTGCAGTTTGCCGGTCCCGGCCTGCTGATTTCCATCGGCTACATGGACCCCGGCAACTGGGCCACGGCCATCGAGGCCGGGTCGCGCTATGGCTATAACCTGCTGTTTGTGGTGTTGCTCGCCAGCCTGGCGGGGATGGCGGTGCAGTGCCTGTGTTCGCGGCTGGGCATCGCCACCGGCAAGGACCTGGCGCAGCTGTGCCGCGAGCGCTACAGCCGGCGTTCAGCGCGCACGCAATGGGTGCTGGCGGAAATCTCGATTATCGCCACCGACCTGGCCGAAGTCCTCGGCTGCGCCCTGGCGTTCCACCTGTTGCTGGGGGTATCGCTGACCACCGGTATTGTCATTACCGCGTTTGACACGCTGCTGATCCTGGCCCTGCAAAACCGCGGCTTCCGGCGCCTGGAAGCGATCATGCTGGCGCTGGTGGCGACCATCGGTGTGTGTTTCTTTGTCGAACTGGTGTTGATCAAACCCTATTGGCCGGATGTCATGCGTGGCTTCACCCCGTCGCTCTCGGCGATCAGCGATGCGGCGCCGTTGTACCTGGCCATTGGTATCCTCGGGGCCACCGTGATGCCACATAACCTGTATCTGCACACGTCCATCGTGCAAACCCGCCTGTTCGGCAAAGACCTGGCCAGCCGCCAGGACGCGGTCAAGCTGGCGCGTATCGACACCATCGGTTCCCTGGCCCTGGCCTTGCTTGTCAACTCGGCGATCCTGGTGCTGGCCGCCGCGGCATTCCACCAGAGCGGTCATACCGAGGTCGTGGAAATCCAGGATGCCTACCACCTGCTGGACCCGCTGGTGGGCGGCGCCTTTGCCAGTATCCTGTTCGGCATTGCCTTGCTGGCGTCCGGGCAAAGCTCGACCTTCACCGGCACCATCGCCGGCCAGGTGATCATGGAGGGTTACCTCAACCTGCGTATTCCTTGCTGGCAACGCCGCCTGATCACCCGTGGCCTGGCGCTGATCCCGGCGTTTCTCGGGGTGTGGTTGATGGGCGATGATGCCATTGGCAAGTTGCTGATCCTCAGCCAGGTGGTGCTCAGCCTGCAGTTGCCCTTTGCCCTGTACCCGTTGATCCGCATGACCGGCGACCGGCAACTGATGGGGCCGTTCGTCAATCGCCTGCCCACCAGGATCCTGGCCTGGAGCCTGTTTAGTGTGATCAGCGGCGCCAACGCCTGGCTGATCGGCCAGTGGCTGTTCTGAGTCAGCGGTCCCAGTAGGGCACGCTGCCGAAGCGTTCGACAAAGAAGTCGATGACCGTGCGCACCTTCACCGACAACCGCCGGCTGCCGGGCCACAGCGCGGCAATCTGCTGCGGCTCCAGGGTGGTGGCCACTTCATATTCGGTCAGCACCGCCTGCAAGCGTCCGGCGCGCAGGCTGTCGCCGATCAGCCACGAAGGGAACACCACTAACCCCAGGCCCTGTTCGGCGGCGCGCGCCAGGGTGTCGGCGTGGTTGCCGGTGATCGGGCCCTTGACCGTATAGGGCGTCCAGTCGTCCTGGGCGCGGCGGAAGAACCAACGCTGCTGGCCGTTCACGCCCTTGTACGCCAGGCACTGGTGATTGAGCAGTTCATCGGGATGGCGTGGGGTGCCAAAGCGCGCCAGGTAGTCGGGGCTGGCGGCGATCCGGTAGCGCTGGGGCGCGAAAATACGCGCCTGCATTCCGGAATCGTTGAGCACACCGATACGGAACAACAAGTCGGCGCCTTCCTGCAGGGGATCGACGTAGGTGTCGGTCTGCTGGATATCCAGTTGCAGCTTGGGGTATCGCTGGCACAACTCGGCCAGCCAGGGTGACAGGTGGCGCTGGCCGAACACCATGGGCGCATTGATGCGCACCAGGCCGCTGGGCTCGCTTTCCTGTTCCTGCAGGGCCTGCCCGGCTTCTTCCAGCTGTTGCAGCATCAAGCGCGCATGATGCCCGAGTAAGCGCCCGGCTTCCGTGGGGCTGACCGCACGGGTATGCCGATACAGCAATTGCTGGCTCAGGGCCTGTTCCATCAACTGGATCTGCCGGGAGATGGAAGAGGGCGCCAGGGCTTCGCGGCGTGCGACTTCAGAGAAGCTGCCGTGGTCCAGCACCGCGACAAACAGGCGTAGCGCCTTGAAACTCAGCTCGTTGAAGCCCTGCATCGTCACTCCATGCTGTGCGTATTGCGCAAAGGTGTTGTCCGCATGCTCCTATTTATCGCACAGGTGTGCCACCGGATAATGCGCGTCATTGTTCTTCTGACCTGTAGGTGCTGTATGCAAAGTTCTTCTCTTGAGGTCGCGACCCAGGCCCTACCGAAAAACCGCCTGGGGCTGCTGCTGTTGCCGCTGGTGATCCTGGCAGGCATGGGCCTGTCGGTGGAGGCCGGGTTGCTGGGGCCGTTGGGTGCCCAGGTGGGGCACTTATGGGCGACCTTGAGCATCTTCGCGGTGGGCACGGCGATCCTCCTGTTGCTGCTGCTGTTCAGCGGCCCACAACAAGGTCCGGCCCTCAACGAGCTGCCGCGCTGGCAGCTGATCGGTGGGTTCCTGGGGCCGATGTATGTGGTGGTGCTGACCCTGGCCACGCCCCATATCGGCATTGCCATGACCATGATCGCGATCCTCTCCGGGCAGGTCGGCAAGAGTGTGCTGATCGACCACTTTGGCTGGTTCGGCACTGCCCGCAAGCGGGTCAACGGTGAACGCTGGATTGCGCTGCTGTTGATTGTGGTGGCTCTTGTTTTGATTGCGCGGGGTTAAGGCAATGAATCTGCTTCTATTGTTGGTGCTGGTGGTTGCCGCCGGCGCGGTGTTGAGTGTGCAGGCGGCGATCAATGGGCGCCTGGGGCAAACCGTCGGTGTGCTGCGCAGCAGCCTGGTGACGTTCTCGGTGGGCACGCTGGTGACTGGCCTGCTGATCCTGTTCTTCGAGCCGGCCCAGGCCGTCAGCCTGTTGGAGGTGCCCAAGTGGCAACTGACCGGGGCGTTGTTCGGTGTGGTGTACATGATGGTGATGGTCGGTGCGGTGCCGATCGTGGGCACGGCGGTGGCGACGGTCGCGGTGATCGTCGGCCAATTGGCCATGGGCATGCTGATCGACAACTTCGGCTGGCTGGGCAACACCGCCATCGAACTGTCCGGCAGCCGGGTGCTGGCGATGCTGTGCCTGGCGTTGGCACTGGTGTTCATGTACCGCAGCAGTGCACGCCAGGCTGATTAACGGCGCTGAACCTTGGGTGGCGGGCGGGAGTCACTGCTTAAGGTGCCAGCATTCGCTGCACCAGGACGACCATGAAAAAGGAGTCTTAACATGCCAGATCCAACCTGTGCTTGCCCGCATTGCAAATGTGTACTGGGGCCGAACGCTGTGATCAAAGACGGCAAGGGCTATTGCTGCCAGGGTTGTGCCGAGCACCATGCCCATGGTGAGCCGTGCGAATCGGCGACCGGCTGCGAGTGTGCCAAGTCGGCCCATGGCTGATCGGCCAATAGCGCCAACACCACCAGGCAGCGTAAGCTGCCTGACTTTTTCCCCTGTCGTGGAGTTTTATCGTGGCCAAAGCAGCTGCTGTCATTGAAATCCCGGTCTCGGCCGATCAAGTCTGGCAACTGGTCGGCGGGTTCAACTCGTTGCCTGACTGGCTGCCATTGATTGCCAAGAGCGAGCCGGGTGAAGGCGGGCGCGTGCGTCACCTGCAAACGGCGGATGGCGCCGTGGTGGTCGAGCACTTGCAGACCTTTGACAACGTTGCGCGCACCTACAGCTACACCATCAGCGAATCGCCGTTTCCGGTCAGTGCCTATTTGGCGACATTGCAGGTTGAAGCGCTGGGTGAGCATTCGGCCAAAGTCACTTGGTCGGGTGTGTTCACTCCGATTGCCGGTGTGACGGATGCCGAGGTGGAAGAGCTGTTCAGCGGCGTCTACACCGGCGGCGTCGAGGCCCTGCGCAAAAACTTCCCGGCCTGATCCGCCGGCAAGCCGGCTCCTACAGCGGCTGTTGTGCGCGGCACTCCAGGGTCAACCGCGCGCCCCCACGCTCGCTACTGCCGACTTCCAGGCCGAAGCCATGCAGGTTGACGATCGCCGCTACAATCGACAGGCCCAGGCCAAAGCTGCCCTGCTGACCACCGTCGACCCGGTAAAACCGCTGGAATACCGCCGCACGTTCCGTTTCCGGGATTCCCGGGCCGGAGTCCAGTACCTCGATGCGCGCACTGCCCGCCTGGTCGAGCCCGCGCAGAATCACTTCGCCGCCCGACGGGGTGAACTTGATCGAATTGCTCAGCAGGTTGGCCAGGGCCTCGAACAACAGTGCGCGGTCACCGGTGATCGGCGGCAATGAGTCGGGGACTTGCAGCAGCAGCTCCAACTGGCCTTCTTCCGCCAGTGGCAGGTAGAAATCATGCAGTTCCTGGAGCAAGGGCAGGGGATCGAAGACCAGGAAACCGGAGCGTCGTTGACGGTCTTCCAGCTCGGAGATGCGCAACAGGCCGCGAAAGCGCGCCATCAGGGTGTCGGTCTCGCTGATGACTTCATCAAGCTGCAGGGCCTGCGGCGAACCTTCATCGGTCTGCTGCTTGATCCGGTACAGCTGCGCACGCAAGCGGGTCAGTGGGGTGCGCAGGTCGTGGGCAATGTTGTCGCACACGCCCTTGACCTCGTTCATCAGCTTTTCAATGCGCTCAAGCATGGCATTGACGATGGCCGCGAGCATGTCCAGTTCATCGCGGCGGTTGGACAGCGGCAGGCGGTGGGTCAGGTCGCCGGCGACGATGGCTTCGGCGCTGGCCTGGATCCCGCGAATCCGCCGCAAAGGGCGCCGGCGCAGCAGATGCCAGCCGGCGACGCCGGGGATGATGGTCAGGGAGATCGCCCAGAGCAGGGCCTGCAGGATGATCCGCGTCACGCCCAGCAACGAGCCGTTGTCGCGCACCAGCACCAGCCAGCGGCCATCCTGGGTGTGGGTTGCCACGGCGTCGCAGCTGCCCCGGGGCAGTTTCGGGTCATCCGATTCGATGCAGTTGGCCAAGGCATGGATGCGCCCGTCCAGGGGCAAGCCTGCGGGGATCTGCTGGAGCGGGCCGCTGAGGGGGCGTTGTTGCCCATCGAACAGGCCATAGGCATCCATGCCCTTCATATCGAAGGTCATGCTGGTGGCCAGGGCTTCATCCAGTTGCGCGCCGTTGAAACGCTGGAACAGATGCTGACGCTGCATCAGCGAGTGGCGCGATAGGTCGCCCAGATAACCCGAGACCTCGTAATACAGCACCCCCATGAGGATGCAGCTCCAGGCCACGAACAGCGAGCTGTACAGTGCCAGCAGACGGCTGCTGGACGAGCGCCAGCCGTTAGACGGGTTCAGCAATGACATAGCCCGAACCTCGTACCGTGCGGATCAGCGGCGTCAGGCCCGGCGGGTCGATTTTCTTGCGCAGGCGGCCAATGTGCACGTCGATCAGGTTGGTCCCCGGGTCGAAGTGATAACCCCAGACTTCCTCGAAGATCATCATCCGCGAGAGGATCTGCCCGGTGTTGCGCATCAGGAATTCCAGCAACTTGTACTCGGTCGGCAGCAGGCTCAGCGGCTGGTCGGCACGGCTGGCTTCGCGGCTGATCAGGTTCAGTTCCAGGTCAGCCACGCGCAGTGCGGTTTGCGCGGCCTTGACCGCGTTGTTGCGGCGCAGCAGCACCTCGACCCGCGCAGCCATCTCGTCGGAGGCGAAGGGTTTGGTCAGGTAGTCATCGCCACCGGCGCGCAGGCCTCGTACCCGTTCATCCACGTCGGAGAGGGCGCTGATCATCAGGATCGGCGTCGACACGCCGAGGGTGCGCAAGGTGGTGACAATGGCCAGGCCATCGAGCTCCGGGAGCATGCGATCGAGGGTGATCAGGTCGTAATCGCCACTGACTGCCCGCGTCGGACCTTCGCGGCCGTTGTCGACCCAGTCCACGTCCAGTCCATGACTGCTTAACTCAGCGACGATCTCGCGGGCCGTCACGGCGTCGTCTTCGATGGTCAAAATGCGGGTCATACAGGTTACCTGGTCACACGGGAGTGGGGCATTTTGCCAAGAAATGCCAGCGAGGTTTCTAAAAGAAAATTCATGTAGGCCATTCTCAAGGTCGCCTCGGTCAAATGTGGGAGCCGGCGTGCTCGCGATAGCGGTAGATCAGCCCAAGCATTCGGTGACTGACACGCCGCCATCGCGGGCAAGCCCGCTCCCACAGGGGTTGGCGGTGCCGGTCCTGGGAGTGCATAACGCCCGCCCTCTATGCCTGGTTCTTGCAAGTTGCATGATTCTTGGAAGTTCAACTTGCTTATCTGATTGAAATTAATGGGTTTTTATTTTTAAGGCGACTGGCACGGCGTCTGCACTGTCCGTTTCGACAGATGTAACACCATTTTTCAATGCCTGGAGCACAACAACAATGATGACATCCTCATCCACTTTGCAAGAGTCGAGCACGCTCTCCGGGGTTTCCTGGGGGGCGATCTTTGCCGGGGCTGCGGCCGCCGCTGCGTTGTCCCTGGTCCTGGTGCTGCTGGGCTTCGGCCTGGGCTTTTCGGCGGTGTCGCCGTGGGCCGACAGTGGCATCAGCGCCAAGGGCCTGGGCATTTCCACGATTGTCTGGCTGGCCTTCACCCAGATTGTCGCGGCGGGACTGGGCGGTTATCTCGCCGGTCGGCTGCGGGTCAAGTGGGCCAATATGCATGGCGATGAGGTGTACTTTCGCGACACCGCCCATGGTTTTCTCGCCTGGGCCGTGGCCACGCTGGTGACCGCGACCCTGGTGGTCGGCTCGGTCAGCAGCATCGTCGGTGGTGGGGTGCAGGCCGGTGCGAGTGTGGCCTCGGGCGCAGCCAGCGGCTTGACCCAGGCCGCCGGCAATGCGGCCAATGGCGACGATTTCGGCTATTACGTTGACAGCCTGTTCCGCGATGATCGCCCGGCAGCCGCCAGTGATGACGCAGTGCATGGGGTGGTGGCGCGGATCTTCGCCCGCACCCTGGGCAATGACGGCCAGTTGGCCCCGCAGGACCGTGCCTACCTGGCGCAGTTGATCAGCCAGCGCACCAACCTCAGCCAGGCCGATGCCGAACGGCGCGTCGACCAGGTCTACGGTGACGCCCGCAAAGCCCTGGAAGAGGCCAAGTTGAAAGCCAGGCAGGCCGCCGACACCGCCAGCAAAATCGCCGCCGTGACCTCGCTGTGGACCTTCGTCGCACTGTTGCTCGGTGCTTTCTTCGCCAGTTTCGCCGCCACCTTCGGCGGTCGCCGCCGCGACGCCGTGGTGTATCTGGAAACCATTCGTTAACTCAAGGAGAACGTCATGCGCTCATTACTGCTGTGGTTCCTCGGTGTGCCGATCCCGGTCATTATCCTGATCGCGATCTTCATGCACTAACCCGCGTACCCGCTTGATCAAGGCCGCTCCTGCATGGCAGGGCGGCCTTTTTTAGTCGTCAAACCCTACCTGTTCGTGAATCTCATCAACCTTCAGTTCCAGCCGGTACGCCACCGCAATAAACAGCGCCTGGCACAGGCACAGCGTGGCACTCAGCGAGCGGAACGCGAACGACGACCCTTCATTGACCAGCAGCACCGTGTTGGCGCGCTTGGCCAGCGGTGACAGGTTGCTGTCGGTGATGATCAGCGTCTTGGCCTGGTGGTGCTGGGCGATACGCAGGCAGTGCTGGGTTTCCTTGCCGTAGGGCGTGAAGCTGATCGCGATCACCAAGTCATTGGCGCGCACGCTGCGCATCTGTTCGCGGTAGCTGCCGCCCAGGCCCGAGACCAGGTGGATACGCTTGTTGGTGTGCTGCAGGTTGTAGACCAGGTAGTCGGCCACCGCAAAGGAGCGGCGTACGCCGACCACATAGATATTGTCGGCGTTGACCACCAGGTCCACGGCTTTCTCGAAGGCCGCGTCGTCCAGCTCCAGGCCCAGGCGCTCGATGCCCGACAACGTGGCATTCACGCATTCACGGGCCAGGTCGCCGCCGCTGGCTTTCTGCGACTTGTTGGCGATCATGCTGCGGATGCGCTGCTGGTAGTTCTGCACCGGCGTGGTCTTGTGGGTATACGCCTCGCGAAACAGCGCCTGCATTTCGCTGAAGCCGCTGAAACCAAAGCGCTGGGAAAACCGCACGATGGCCGAAGGGTGAACTTCGCATTCCCGGGCGATATCGCTGATGCGGTCGACCATGATCCGATCGCTCTGCTGGCTCATATAGCTGGCGATGCGCTTGAGCTGGCGGGGCAGGCTTTCGTATTCATCGGTGATCAACTGCAACAGACGCTCGGCATTGATCGGAGGACTGGCGAGAACCTCGGTGACCTCGGTCTCGGCGGGAGCCTGCTGATCGGTGCGGGACATAGGCAATCCTTATGGCTTGTTCTTACGGAGCATGCGGCTGGCACGTCGCCCCTGACAATAGGTCAATGGGCACAAGTCTACAGGGAAGGCGGCAAAAAATATCTTAATGGAAAATATATTCCACATAAAAAATTTATAGAATAAATATTGATTGATGGCGCCGGACGTCCTAGTCTGCATCCACCAAGAGCGTCGCCGTCACGATGGCAGGCGCGGGCTGATAAAAATAACAGGAGCCAGCATGGGCCAGACTCGTTTTGCCAGTGGTCGTCAATTGGATCTGATTTGTCTTGGACGCATGGGCGTCGATCTTTACGCGCAGCAAGTCGGGGCGCGGCTGGAAGATGTCACCAGTTTCGCCAAGTACCTGGGTGGATCGTCCGCCAATATTGCCTTCGGTACGGCGCGCCTGGGGCTTAAGTCGGCGATGCTGAGCCGGGTCGGCGACGATCATATGGGGCGCTTCCTCGTAGAGTCCCTGGCGCGCGAGGGCTGTGATGTCAGCGGTATCACGCTCGACCCGCAGCGCCTGACCGCCATGGTCCTGCTCGGCCTCAAGGACCGCGAAACCTTCCCCCTGGTGTTCTACCGCGAAAACTGTGCCGACATGGCCCTGCGTGCCGAGGACATTCGCGAAGCCTTTATCGCCAGCAGCAAGGCGCTGCTGATCACCGGCACCCATTTCTCCACCGACGGCGTGTACCAGGCCAGCCTCCAGGCCCTGGATTACGCCGAGCAGCACGGCGTCAAGCGTGTGCTGGATATCGACTACCGCCCAGTGCTCTGGGGCCTGGCAGGCAAGGCTGACGGCGAGACGCGTTTTGTCGCCGACCAGAACGTCAGCCAGCACCTGCAAGGCATCCTGCCGCGCTTTGACCTGATTGTCGGCACCGAAGAGGAATTTTTGATTGCCGGTGCCAGCCACGACCTGCTCAGCGCTTTGCGTAACGTGCGCCAACTGACGGCGGCGACCCTGGTGGTCAAGCTCGGCCCGCAAGGGTGCACGGTGATTCATGGGGATATACCGGCGCGCCTCGAAGACGGTGCGATCTATCCCGGCGTGCGCGTCGAAGTGCTGAATGTGCTGGGCGCCGGCGATGCGTTTATGTCGGGCTTCCTCAGTGGCTGGTTGAACGACGCCGGTGACGCGCGTTGCTGCCAACTGGCCAATGCCTGCGGCGGGTTGGTGGTGTCGCGCCATGCCTGCGCCCCGGCAATGCCGACCCCGGCGGAGCTTGAGTATCTGTTCAACAGCCCGGTGCCTATCACCCGGCCGGATCAGGATTTGGTACTGCAGCGTTTGCATCAGGTCAGTGTGCCGCGCAGAACCTGGAAGCAGCTGTTTGTGTTCGCTTTTGACCATCGCTGGCAATTGCTGGAACTGGCGCAAAAAGGCGGCCAGGACCCGGCGCGGGTCAGCGCGATCAAGCAGCTGTTTATCCAGGCAGTGGAGCGTGTGGAGAGCAAGCTGGGCGAGCAGGGGGTGGAGGCCGATGTGGGCATTTTGGCCGACCAGCGTTTCGGCCAGGATGCGCTGAACGCCGCCACCGGCCGTGGTTGGTGGGTGGCGCGCCCGGTAGAGGTACAGGGTTCGCGGCCGCTGGCGTTCGAACATGGCCGCTCGATCGGCAGCAACCTGATTGCCTGGCCCCAGGAGCAGATCATCAAGTGCCTGGTGCAGTTTCACCCCGACGACGAGCCGCTGCTTCGCCTGGAGCAGGAGGCGCAGCTCAAGGCCCTGTATCAGGCCGCGCAAACCAGTGGCCATGAACTGCTGCTGGAAGTGGTGCCGCCCAAGGATCATCCCTCGACCTACCCGGATGTGCTCTATCGCAGCCTCAAGCGCCTGTACAACCTGGGCATCTACCCGGCCTGGTGGAAGATCGAGGCGCAGAGTGCCGAGCAGTGGCAGCAGCTTGATGAGCTGATCGAGGAGCGCGACCCTTATTGCCGGGGCGTGGTATTGCTGGGCCTGAATGCCTCGGCGCAAGCGTTGGCCGAGGGGTTCCAGCAGGCCAGCCAGAGCCGGACCTGTCGCGGGTTTGCCGTGGGTCGGACGATTTTCCAGGAGCCGAGCAGGGCGTGGATGGCGGGGGAGATTGATGATGAAACCCTGATCCAGCAGGTGCAGCAAACCTTCGAACAACTGATCCAGGCTTGGCGCAGCTCCAGAATTTAAACACGCTCAAAGGTGGGAGCTGGCAAGCCAGCGCCCACAGAAGCAGATATCAGCAGCCTTAAGGTTAAAACAATAAAAGGTGCAGCCATGCCCGCAATCCGTATTGGCATCAACCCCATCTCCTGGAGTAACGACGACCTGCCGGCCCTGGGCGGCGAAACGCCCTTGAGCACCGCGCTCAGCGAAGGCAAGGCCATCGGCTACGAAGGTTTTGAACTCAACGGCAAGTTCCCCAAGGACGCCAAGGGCGTGGGCGATGTGTTACGCCCCTACGACCTGGCACTGGTCTCCGGCTGGTACTCCAGCCGCCTGGCCCGACGCTCGGTGGCCGAGGAAATCGACGCCATCGCCAGCCATGTGCAACTGCTACGCGAGAACGGCGCCACGGTGCTGGTCTACGGCGAAGTAGCCGACTCGATCCAGGGCTCGCCGATCCGCCTGATCGAACGCCCGCGCTTTCACAGCGAGCAGGCATGGCAAGCCTATGCCGACAAACTCACCGAATTGGCGCGTTTTACCCTGTCCCAGGGCGTGCGCCTGGCCTACCACCATCATATGGGCGCGTACGTCGAGTCCCCGGAGGACATTGACACCCTGATGCGCCTCACCGGCCCGGAGGTCGGCCTGCTGTTCGATTCGGGGCACTGCTATATGGGCGGCGGCGAGCCGGTCGAGGTGCTACGCAAGCATCTGGGGCGTGTGTGCCATGTGCACTTCAAGGATGTGCGCAAAGCGGTGGTGCAACTGGCGCGCAACCAGCTGTGGAGCTTCCCCGACTGCATCGTCAATGGCACCTTCACCGTGCCGGGCGATGGCGATATCGATTTCGCCGAGTTGCTGGATGTGCTGCTGGGCGCCGGCTACCGTGGCTGGCTGGTGGTGGAAGCCGAGCAGGATCCGGCCGTGGCACCCAGCTATATCTATGCGAAAAAAGGCTTTGATACCTTGCGCGCGCTGCTGGATGCGAGGGCTGCACAATGAGCCTGCTGGTCAAAAGCACCCCGCGCGGGCCAACCATGGTCGCACTGCCAGAGGGGCGCCTGGAATATGTAGGGTTTGCCGCTTACCGCCTGAGCCTGGGGCAAACACTGCCGGTCAGCGCCGACGACAACGAGCTGTGCCTGGTGCTGCTCAGTGGCCGGGTCACGATCGAGGGCGAAGGGTTCAGTTGGCAGAACCTGGGTGATCGCCAATCGGTATTTGAAGACAAATCGCCGTTCGCCGCCTACCTGCCACCGGGCACCCTTGCCCAGGTGACCGCCCTGAGCGATGTGCAGATCGCCGTCTGCGCCGCGCCGGGCGCCACGGCCGGCGGTTTCACGCCCCGGCTGATCCGCCCTGAGCAGTGTCGGCGCAGCGTGCGTGGCAAGGGCGCCAACACGCGTTATGTCTGCGACATCCTGCCCGACAGCGAGCCGGCCCATTCGCTGCTGGTGGTGGAGGTGCGCACGCCGTCCGGGCACTCTTCCAGCTACCCGCCGCACAAGCACGATACCGATGACTTGCCGCACCAGAGCTTTCTTGAAGAAACCTATTACCACCAGATCAACCCGTCCCAGGGCTTTGTGTTCCAGCGGGTGTACACCGACGACCGCAGCATCGACCAGGCCATGGCCGTGGAAAACCACGACCTGGTGGTGGTGCCCAAGGGCTATCACCCCGTCAGCGTGCCCTATGGCTACGAGTCCTATTACTTGAATGTGATGGCCGGCCCCAAGCGCGCCTGGCACTTTCACAATGACCCGCAGCACAGTTGGCTGCTGGATCTTTAACCCGTAGGCGCCGAGGGGACCCAACATGACCACCACCCGATTGACCATGGCCCAGGCCCTGGTGAAGTTCCTCGATAACCAGTACATCGAAGTCGATGGCGTGCAGAGCAAGTTTGTCGCCGGGGTGTTCACCATCTTCGGCCACGGCAATGTGCTGGGCCTGGGCCAGGCCCTGGAGCAAGACAGTGGCGACCTGGTGGTGCACCAGGGCCGCAACGAGCAGGGCATGGCCCATGCCGCGATTGGTTTTGCCAAGCAGCATCTGCGGCGCAAGGTCTACGCCTGCACCGCTTCGGTCGGCCCCGGCGCGGCGAATATGCTGACCGCCGCCGCCACCGCCACGGCCAACCGCATCCCTTTGTTACTGCTACCCGGCGATGTGTATGCCTGCCGCCAGCCGGACCCGGTGTTGCAGCAGATCGAACAATTCCATGACCTGAGCATCAGCACCAACGACGCGTTTCGTGCGGTGAGCAAGTACTGGGATCGCATCAACCGTCCCGAGCAGTTGATGAGTGCGGCGATCCACGCCATGCGTGTCTTGACCGACCCGGCCGAAACCGGCGCGGTGACCCTGGCCTTGCCCCAGGACGTGCAGGCCGAGGCCTGGGATTACCCCGATTATTTCCTGCAAAAGCGCGTGCACCGTCTGGAGCGCCGCCCGGCCACCGAAGCGATGCTGCGCGACGCTGTCACGCTGCTCAAGTCCAAGGGCAAACCGCTGATTATCTGCGGTGGCGGGGTCAAGTACTCCGGCGCGAATGCCGCGCTGCAGGCCTTTGCCGAGCGCTTTCAGATCCCCTTTGCCGAGACCCAGGCCGGCAAGAGCGCCATCGTCTCCAGCCACCCGCTGAATGTTGGCGGTATCGGCGAAACCGGCTGCCTGGCCGCCAACCTGCTGGCTCGGGACGCCGACCTGATCATCGGCATTGGCACGCGCTATACCGACTTCACTACCTCCTCCAAGTCGCTGTTCCAGCATCCCGAGGTGCAGTTTCTCAACCTCAATATCAGCCCCGGCGATGTACTGAAACTCGACGGGGTCCAGGTGCTGGCAGATGCCAAGGTCGGGCTGCAAGCATTGGCCGACGCGCTGGGCGATTACGCCACGCAATGGGGCGAGCAGCCACGCCAGGCCCGTGCGCAGGGGGATGCCGAGGTGGACCGGGTCCATCAGGCGCGCTACACCGACGCCGACTTCACCCCAGAGGTCAACGACCATATAGATCCGGCGGTGCTGCGCGAATTTATCGAGCTGACCGGTTCCTGCCTGACCCAGAGCCAGGTGCTCGGCGTGCTCAACGCAACCCTGGCCGACGATGCGGTGATTGTCGCCGCCGCCGGCAGCCTGCCGGGTGATTTGCAGCGCAGCTGGCGCAGCAAGGGCGTCAACACTTACCACGTCGAGTACGGTTATTCGTGCATGGGCTACGAGATCAATGCGGCCCTGGGCGTGAAGCTGGCCGAGCCGGCGCGGGAGGTCTATGCCCTGGTCGGCGATGGCTCGTACATGATGCTGCATTCGGAGCTGGCGACCTCGATCCAGGAGCGGCGCAAGATCAATGTGGTGCTGCTGGACAACATGGCCTTCGGTTGCATCAACAACCTGCAGATGGGCAATGGCATGGACAGCTTCGGCACCGAGTTCCGCTTCCGCAACCCCGACAGCGGCAAGCTCGATGGCGGCCTGGTGCCGGTGGATTTCGCCATGAGCGCGGCGGCCTATGGCTGCAAGACCTACAAGGTCACGACCGTGGAACAACTGCACGCCGCGCTGGCCGATGCACGCGCGCAAAGCGTGTCGACGCTGATTGATATCAAGGTGCTGCCCAAAACCATGATTCACGGCTACCTGTCGTGGTGGCGGGTCGGTGTGGCGCAGGTCTCCACCAGCGAACGCACCAACGCCTGCGCCAAACAACTTAATGAACGCCTGGCCAAGGCCCGGCAGTACTGACAATAAGAGGAGTGTTGCCATGTCTTTGAAGCTGGGTGTGATCGGTACGGGCGCTATCGGCCGGGACCATATCCGCCGCTGCAGCCAGACCTTGCTCAACAGCCAGGTGGTGGCGGTCACCGATATCAACCTTGAGCAGGCGGCCCAGGTGGTGGCTGACCTGCAACTGAACGCCGAGGTGTACGCCGACGGTCATGCGCTGATCCATTCGGCGCAGGTTGAGGCGGTGCTGGTCACCTCCTGGGGGCCGAGCCATGAGGAATTTGTGCTGGCGGCTATCGCGGCCGGCAAACCGGTGTTCTGTGAAAAACCCCTGGCCGTCACCGCCGAGGGCTGTCGCAAGATCGTCGAGGCGGAAGTGGCCCACGGCAAACGCCTGGTCCAGGTCGGTTTTATGCGCCCGTATGACCAGGGCTACCAGGCCCTCAAGGCGGTGCTCGACAGCGGCCAGATCGGCGAACCGTTGATGCTGCATTGCGCCCACCGCAACCCGAGCGTGGGTGAGAACTACAACACCAGCATGGCCATCACCGACACTTTGATCCACGAGCTGGACGTGTTGCGCTGGCTGCTGGCCGATGACTATGTGTCGGTGCAGGTGGTGTTCCCGCGTAAAACCAGCAAGGCCCTGAGCCATTTGCGCGACCCGCAGATCGTGCTGCTGGAAACCGCCAGGGGCACGCGGATTGATGTGGAAGTGTTTGTGAACTGCCAGTACGGCTACGACATTCAGTGCGAGGTGGTGGGGGAGACCGGCATTGCCAAATTGCCAGAGCCGTCCCAGGTGCAATTGCGCAGCGGCGCCAAGCTGTCGAATGCGATTCTGATGGATTGGAAAGACCGCTTTATCGCGGCCTATGACGTCGAGTTGCAGGCCTTTATTGATGGCGTGCGGGCCGGCCAGGTAGGTGGGCCTTCGGCGTGGGATGGCTTTGCCGCTGCGGTGGCGGCGGACGCGTGTATCGAGGCCCAGGGCAGTGGGCAGATCGTTGCGGTCAGCCTGCCGCAGCGCCCGGCATTCTACGGCTAGTGCGGTCAGTGTAGGCGCTGGCTTGCCTGCGATAGCGGTGGATCAGCAACAGATGTAGGGCCTGAAACACCGCTATCGCAGGCACGCCAGCTCCCACATTTTTTGACTGGGTTTCCATTCCAAGAAGGAGTTGGTTCATGCGAATCGGACTGGTTGGATACGGCCATGGCGGCCGTTTTTTTCATGCCCCGCTGATCGCCACATTGCCCGGGGCGACGTTTGTCGGCGTGGTGACCCGCTCCCCCGAGCGCCGCCAGCAACTGGCGACGGAGCATCCCGGGGTGCCGGCCTTCGAAAGCATTGCGCAGATCGTCGAAGCCGGGGTGGAGGTGCTGGTGATTTCCACCACCCTCAAAGGGCGCCCGGCCCTGGTGCTGGAGGCCATTGAGTACGGTGTGGCGGTGGTCAGCGACAAACCCTTCGCCAGCAATGCCGAGCAGGCCCTGGCGCTGATTAGCGCCGCCGAACGCGAGGGGGTAGCACTCAGCGTCTACCAGAACCGGCGTTGGGACTCGGACTACCTGACCCTGCGCAAGCTGATCGACGCCGGCGCCCTGGGCAGCATCACCCGCTTTGAGTCCCGGGTGGAGCGCTACAGCCCACAGGCCCTGGGCAACGCCAGCGGTGGCGGGTTCCTGCGTGACCTGGGCAGTCACCTGGTGGACCAGGCCCTGCAACTGTTTGGCCCGGTGGAGCGGGTGTATGCACAATTGCAGTACAGCGCCGAGCACCCCACCCTCGATCATGGCTTTTTTGTCAGCCTGACCCACGCCAACGGGGTGATTTCCCACCTGTGGGGCAGCGCCCTGCAAAACTGCCAGGGCCCGCGTTTTCGGGTCAATGGCACGGCGGGCTGCTACACCGTCGACGGCCTGGACGGCCAGGAGCAAGCGCTGCTGGCCGGCAAAAGTCCGAAGACCGAAGGCGAGCACTGGGGCGCCGAAGAACATCGACGCTGGGGCTGGTTCGAGCAAGGTGCGGAGCGCGAGCGTATCCCCTCGGAAAAGGGCGCCTGGAACCAGTTCTATCGCCAGTTGCAAAGTGCAATCCAGGGCCAGGGCGCGCTGCCGGTGCAGGCCATGGATGCCTGGGAAACCACGCGTGTGCTGGATGCCGCCCGGCTCAGCGCCGAGCGCCGGCAAGTGGTGGAGATGGTGACGATGGAAGGCGGAGAATGGAAATAGAATAAAATTCTAAAATGAGTTGATATGGAAATTATTTTCCAATAAAGTCATTTCCAGGTTGCCGAAAGTCCATCTCGTCCTTCCTTTATAAGGGGACCGGGGGACTCAACAAAAACAAGATAAAACAACCAGGTACCGTCAGATGAAAATCTTCAGCGCTGTACTGCGAGTGTTACGTTCTGCCTTCCTGCCCCGCGCACGGCCCTTCTATTTCTCTTTTCTCAACGTCCTTTGCGTGGAAAGCAAGGGTGCCCTGGTGTGCTGCATTCCGGGAGCGCCGGTGGTCCGGCTGCCTGCCGCAGCCCCCTCGCTCTGATAAACGCTACGTCCAGAAAACCAACAAGAAAGTGGAGACAGACCGTTCATGAAGACCCAGATCCGTTTCGCCTCGCTGGCCTTGTCGATGATGCTCGGCAGTGGCGTGGCTTCAGCCGCCGATATCAAGATTGGCGTCAGCATGTCGCAGTTCGACGACACCTTCCTCACCTACCTGCGTGAGGATATGGACAAGCAAGCCAAGTCCTACCCCAAGGGCGATGCTGTGCAACTGCAGTTCGAGGACGCCCGTGCCGACGTGGTCAAGCAACTGAGCCAGGTCGAGAACTTTATCAGCCAGAAAGTCGATGCCATGGTGGTCAACCCGGTGGATACGGCCTCCACCGCGCGCATCACTAAAGCGGCGGTGGCGGCGGGTATCCCGCTGGTCTACGTCAACCGTCGTCCGGATCAGGCCGATCTGCCCAAAGGGGTGGTGACGGTGACGTCCAATGACGTCGAGGCCGGCAGGCTGCAAATGCAGTACGTGGCCGAGAAGCTGGGCGGCAAAGGCAAAATCGTGATTCTGCTGGGTGACCTGGCCAACAACTCGACGACCAATCGCACCAAGGGCGTCAAGGAGATCCTCGACAAATACCCGGACATCAAGATTGAACAGGAACAGACCGGGATCTGGCTGCGGGACAAGGGCATGACCCTGGTGAACGATTGGCTGACCCAGGGCCGCGAGTTCAATGCGGTCGTGGCCAACAACGACGAAATGGCAATTGGCGCCGCCATGGCCTTGAAAACCGCAGGGGTGAAACCCGGCAGCGTGTTGATTGGCGGCGTCGATGGCACGCCCGACGGGTTGAATGCGATCACCAAGGGCGAGATGGCGCTCTCGGTGTTCCAGGATGCCAAGGGGCAGGCGATCGGTTCGGTGGAGGCGGCCGTGAAAATGGCCAGGGGCGAGGCGGTCGAGCAAAACGTCGTGGTGCCTTTCCAGCTGATCACCCCGGACAACGTCGCGTCATTCAAGTAGCGTTCAATCACAACAATAAGCGGGCAGGGTGGTCACAGCCGCCCTGCCGATGGAGCCCCGATATGCTTGTTCAAGCGACTGCTGTGCAGCCCGCAGGTGTAGAACAACCCTACCTGTTGGAAATCGCCCATATCAGCAAAGGCTTTCCCGGCGTCGTGGCCCTGGACGATGTGCAACTGCGGGTGCGCCCAGGCTCAGTCCTGGCACTGATGGGAGAGAACGGCGCCGGCAAGTCGACGCTGATGAAAATCATCGCCGGCATCTACCAGCCCGACGCCGGGGAAATCCGCCTGCGGGGCAAGCCGGTGGTGTTTGACACGCCTCTGGCCGCCTTGCAGGCGGGCATCGCGATGATCCACCAGGAGCTCAACCTGATGCCCCATATGAGCATCGCCGAGAACATCTGGATCGGCCGCGAACAGCTCAACGGCCTACGCCTGGTCAATCACCGCGCCATGCATCGCCGCACTGCCGAGTTGCTGGCGCGCCTGCGGATCAACCTGGACCCAGAGGAGCAGGTCGGCAACCTGAGCATTGCCGAGCGGCAGATGGTGGAGATTGCCAAGGCGGTGTCCTACGACTCGGACATCCTGATCATGGATGAGCCGACGTCGGCGATTACCGACAAGGAAGTGGCCCACCTGTTTTCGATCATTGCCGACCTCAAGGCCCAGGGCAAAGGCATCATCTATATCACCCACAAAATGAATGAAGTGTTCGCCATCGCCGATGAAGTGGCAGTGTTTCGCGATGGCGCCTACATCGGTCTGCAACGGGCCGACAGCATGGACAGCGACAGCCTGATCTCGATGATGGTCGGGCGCGAATTGAGCCAGTTGTTCCCGGTGCGCGAGACGCCCATCGGCGAGTTGTTGCTGTCGGTGCGCGACCTGCGCCTGGACGGAGTGTTCCAGGGCGTGTCCTTTGATCTGCATGCCGGCGAAATCCTCGGTATTGCCGGGCTGATGGGCTCGGGCCGCACCAACGTGGCGGAAACGCTCTTCGGCATTACCCCCAGCGACGGCGGCGAGATCCGCCTCGACGGCCAGGCGTTGCGCATCAGCGACCCGCATATGGCCATCAAGCAGGGGTTTGCACTATTGACCGAGGACCGCAAGCTCAGTGGCCTGTTCCCGTGCCTGTCGGTCCTGGAAAACATGGAAATGGCCGTGCTGCCCCATTACTCGGGCAATGGCTTTATCCAGCAAAAAGCCCTGCGCACCTTGTGCGAAGACATGTGCAAGAAACTGCGGGTGAAAACCCCCTCCCTTGAGCAGTGCATCGACACCCTGTCCGGTGGCAATCAGCAAAAGGCCCTGCTGGCACGTTGGCTGATGACCAATCCACGGCTGTTGATCCTTGACGAACCGACCCGTGGTATCGACGTCGGCGCCAAGGCCGAGATCTACCGCTTGATTGCCTTCCTGGCCAGTGAAGGCATGGCGGTGATCATGATTTCTTCGGAGCTGCCGGAGGTGCTGGGTATGAGCGACCGGGTGATGGTCATGCACGAAGGCGATTTGATGGGCACCCTGGATCGGGCCGAGGCCACCCAGGAAAAAGTCATGCAGTTGGCTTCCGGTATGACGGCAGTCCACTAACGAATAAAAAGGTGACGGGCAATGAACGCAATACTGGAAAGCAAACCCGAGGAAAAGAAGCCCGCCGCGGCACCGGTCAAGAGCCGGCGGCGGTTCCCTACCGAACTGAGCATTTTCCTGGTGCTGATCGGTATCGGCCTGGTGTTCGAACTGTTTGGCTGGATCGTGCGGGACCAGAGCTTTTTGATGAACTCCCAGCGCCTGGTGCTGATGATCCTGCAAGTGTCGATCATCGGTTTGCTGGCGATTGGCGTGACCCAGGTGATCATCACCACGGGGATCGACCTGTCCTCGGGCTCGGTGCTGGCGTTGTCGGCGATGATCGCCGCGAGTCTGGCGCAGACCTCGGACTTTTCCCGGGCGGTGTTTCCATCGCTGACGGACTTGCCGGTGTGGATCCCGGTGGTCGCCGGCCTGGGCGTGGGCCTGCTGGCGGGGGCAATCAATGGCAGCATCATCGCCATTACCGGCATCCCGCCGTTTATTGCGACCCTCGGCATGATGGTCTCGGCCCGTGGCCTGGCACGTTATTACACCGAAGGCCAGCCGGTGAGCATGCTCTCGGATTCCTACACGGCCATCGGCCATGGCGCGATGCCGGTGATCATCTTTCTGGTGGTGGCGGTGATCTTCCACATTGCCCTGCGCTACACCAAGTACGGCAAATACACCTACGCCATCGGCGGCAACATGCAGGCGGCGCGCACCTCGGGGATCAACGTCAAGCGCCACCTGATCATCGTCTACAGCATCGCCGGGCTGCTGGCCGGGCTGGCGGGTGTGGTTGCCTCGGCACGGGCGGCTACCGGGCAGGCGGGGATGGGCATGTCTTATGAGCTGGACGCGATCGCGGCTGCGGTCATCGGCGGCACCAGCCTGGCGGGCGGGGTGGGGCGTATCACCGGCACGGTGATTGGCGCGCTGATCCTCGGGGTGATGGCCAGTGGGTTTACCTTCGTCGGGGTGGATGCCTATATCCAGGACATCATCAAGGGCCTGATCATCGTGGTGGCGGTGGTGATCGACCAGTATCGCAACAAGCGCAAACTCAAGCGCTGAGCGAGATTTGAATCAAAAAGTGGGGCTTGTTTGTGTGGGAGCGGGCTTGCCCGCGATAGCGATGGGTCAGTCAAATATCTATCAACTGACCCACCGCTATCGCGGGCAAGCCCGCTTCCACATAACCGTTTGTCTTCTATATAGCTCCACGACACTGAATTTCTTGCTATAAACGCACTCCGATAACCGCCTGCCAAGCCCGTCCTGGTGCCTTTTAGGGGAATGTCGGACAAATTGCCTGTCATTTCAGTTGCTGCGCCCTCAAGTCGGCCGTAGACTGCCGCCCCTCGTAAATTGAGTGCCGGGTGGCGCTTGGAATGGACGGCGTCTTTCCCCGACCTCCAGAGGTTGGCCGGAACGCTCCCTTATTCGCCTTAATGCACGTATTTTTTATAGAGAAATCAATGACAAAGGAAAAGTTGCTGGCCATGCCGGCGGATGACTACATGAATGCCGAGCAGCACGCTTTTTTCGAGAAGTTGTTGCAAGACATGAAAGTCGAGCACCACGAGCGCATTGAGCAAAACCGCATCGCCATTGAAAGCCTGGACACCCCGGCTGACCCGGCTGACGCCGCCTCGGTTGAAGAAGAGCGCACCTGGTTGGTCAACGCCATCGACCGCGACCAGCGCATGCTGCCGCAACTTGAACAGGCCCTGGGCCGTATCAAGGAAGATTCCTTTGGCTGGTGTGACGACAGCGGCGAGCCTATCGGCCTCAAGCGCCTGCTGATCAGCCCGACCACCAAGTACTGCATCGAAGCGCAAGAGCGCCACGAGCAAATCGACAAGCATCAGCGCCAGGCCTGATCTGTTTGATGTTGTAGGCGCCGGCGAGCCGGCCCCTACAGATCCCCGCGTGTCATCCCCCCGTCTATTGATCTGCTGCAAGCCCTAACACCAAAGGCCCATAGATAATGGCCAGATAGTGGCGTTTAATGCAGACACAATAATGACAAGCAGGGGGTGACAAGCATGGCCGGGGATGGATCTCTGATGGGCGCCGCCGTGGTGCCGCACACGGTGAACCGCCGGCTGCGTGGCTGGGTGACTCCGCTGCTGCAAAGCATCGCCCTGGTGCTGATACTGTCGGGCCTGGCGTTCGCCAACCTGTCGATCTACCTCTGCCTGCCCGTGGCCCTGTTGCTGATCTGGCTGCCGTGCCTGAAAAGGCCGGCCCGCAGCCCTGCGCCTGATGTCAGCGAGGATGCCATTGGCGCGTTGACTCGCGATCTGTCCTACACCACCAGCCATAATGCGCTGTCGGCCGCTGGCGTGGCCTATTCGGTCAAGCAACTGGCCGCCAGGTTGCAATCGCAATTGAGCGCGGCCCAGCAGATCGTCAGCAGTGCCGAAGTGATGATTGGCACCGAGCAAGTCACTTCCCAGCTCAGCCGCGAGGCCCTGGGGGCGGCCGGCCAGGCCCATCAGCGCAGCACCGAAGGGCGTGCGGTGCTGGGGGAATCCATCAGCCGCATGCATCAGCTCAGCCAGCGTGCCAGCGACAGCCGGCAATTGATCGAGGCCCTGAGTCAGCGCAGCGAAGAAATCCAGCGCGTGACCCTGGTGATTCAGTCGATTGCCAGCCAGACCAATCTGTTGGCCTTGAATGCCGCCATTGAAGCCGCCCGCGCCGGTGAGCATGGGCGCGGGTTTGCCGTGGTGGCCGACGAAGTGCGCGGCCTGGCGGGCCGTACGGCGACCGCCACCGATGAAGTGGGGGTGATGGTCGCGGATATCCAGCAGCGTACCGCCCAGGTGGTGGAGCAAATCCGCCAACTGTCCGTGGATTTGCAGGCCGGCGTCGAGCAAGTGGAGCATGCCGGCGAGCAACTGGAGAGCATTGCCACGTTGGCGGCGGGTGTGGAGGGCCAGGTCAGCGAGATTGCCCAGGGCACCGAGACCAACCGTGCGCAACTCGACAGCCTGTTCCATGCCGTGGAGCAGATGCGCAGCGACTTGACCGTCAGCGACCAACAGACCCAGCAATTGGCCCAGGCCGCCGTGCAAATGGAAGGGCAGGCCGAAACCATCAGCGAGCGCCTGGCCGAAGTCGGTCTGGATGATTATCACCAACGTATCTACGACCTCGCCCGCGAAGGCGCCAGGCAGATCGCCGCGCAGTTCGAGGCGGATATCCAACAGAACCGCATCAGCCTCGATGACCTGTTCAATCGCAGCTACACGCCGATAGCCAACAGCCACCCGACCAAATATCACAGCCGTTTCGACGGCTACACCGATCAGGTCTTGCCCGCTATCCAGGAAGCCTTGCTGCCCCGTCATGAAGGGCTGGTGTTCGCGATTGCCTGCACACCACAGGGCTATGTGCCGACGCACAACAAGGCGTTTTCCCAGGCACTGACCGGGGATGCCCAGGTTGATGCCGTGAACAATCGCACCAAGCGCAAGTTTGAAGACCGCACCGGGATCCGCTGTGGCAGCCACCAGCAGGCTGTGTTGTTGCAAACCTATACCCGCGACACCGGGGAGTTGATGCACGATCTGTCCGTGCCGATCATGGTCAACGGCCGGCATTGGGGCGGTTTGCGCCTGGGCTATAAGCCTGAAGGGCAGGCTGGGGCGCGCTAGACCCTGGCCAGGATTGTTGCGTGTTATGCAAGGAAGCTTTTACGCCGGTCGCTTTTTCCGGTGAAAGGAACCGCTTAAGATGCGGCATATCGTTAGCTGGCTAACTAATATGGCGGAGAACTTCCATGCAAAACAAAGTCGATGTGGCGGTGATGATTGGCAGTGGGGTGCCACAGACCCTGCGTGCGCTGGGCCTGCGCGCCTGTTGGGTGGTGTTGCTCAACGGGGAACAGCGCGGCACGGCCTTCGCCAGTCGCGACGAAGCCCAGGAATGCCGCGCCGCCTGGCAGGCCCTGATGGACCTCGAGCAATCAGACCGCCTGCACTGAGGGCCGGTCAGGCGCTCTGATGCAGGCGCTGGTTCAGCTCATCCACGGCAATCGCCCAGTCCGCATCTTCGCGTAGCTCTTCCTTGAGGAACTGCGCCTGTTGTGGGGTCCAGAAAGGCGCGTCGATCAGCTTCACATCCTCTGGCAGGGGGTGTTCACCGATAAATTTGTCAATGGCTGCAGGCGAGGCTTCCAGGCCCAATTGTTCGAACAGGTCGTGTAGGGTGTGCGTTGGCGCGTCCATTTCATTCTCCAAAAGAGTGAGCTTCTACTCGTATGGGAGGTGTGCCAGTGCGCATAGTTCGATTTGGCTGCAGCCGCTCCTCAACGGGCAGGGGGGCAGAGGAGGGCTTCCAGTTCCTTGGCCAGGGCGCAGGCCTTGTTGTGATCACTGCGAAAGCCTTTGATCCGGCCGCTGGGCACTTCCAGGATATGGAAAAAATTCCTTCCCGCGGGGACGACGCGGTACAAGGCGAAATCTGCGCACACGCCATTGGCATACACGCTGTAGAATAGCGCGCTATCCTTGCGTGATAAGGCACCGGAAGTCTGTGTCGGTTGGCGTTGAACTCGTTGCATGACCAGCTCCTTTCGATCTATTGACCTGCTTGCAGCATTTCGGGTGGTTTTGAGCTGCGTTGCTGTTCTAATATTGTTGTCGGCAGCTCACGTTCGGTTCCATCCAACGTTTTTCCTTGGTTTTTGGCTGTCGGAAAACCACCCTTTCAAGTGGGGTATTCTCTGAAGTGGGGCGTCCAGTATTCTCTGGCCGATAAACCTGTGATTTCCTGCAAAGCCTGACGACCTTGTACAAGGACTGTCATGCCCGGCTGCACGAGTCTGGCGGGAATCAACTTCAGTATGTTTTTTCAATGTGTCGAGCCGTATCGGCCTTTTTTTGTGCTGCCTGCCTCGGGCGGGTAGCGCTTTTTTAGATGTGGGGGCGTTTCCTTGGCAGTCAGTAATCTGGATATGCACGCATTGTTCGTGCTGGGTGATTTGCGCGCGAAGTTGGTTAAACAATTTCAGTCGCGGTTTGTTTACATCACGGAACAAACCCCTGAAGGCATTTACATTGCCGAAATAGATACCGAAACAGCGCTGGTGGTAGATGACAAGCCTCGACTGGAACTCAAGGTCGGCGATCATTTTCGTGCGGCAGTCCTGCCCAGTCGTGAAGGTGGCAAGTTCGAACTGAAGTTTCGCGACATCAAGTTGACGGTCTATGGCCTGGGCGACTATGCATTTGTGTCCACCGCGCAGGGCGAGGGCATTGTGTTCAAGGAAGGTCACAGCGTAATGCTGGTGTTCGCCGCCAATGAACAATTGCAGGAAGGCCTGAGCAAGACCCTCAAGGCCGTGACCGGCAAAGCCGCCAAGTGGCGCAAAGGTGAGCTGGTGACGTTCAAGGCCAGCGAATAATGAGCGAAGGCCGGGCACAGTTTCACCAGCAACACCTGGCGGATGCCCAAGCCAAGGCTGCTGAACTGTTTGCCCGCAAAGATGATCTGCAAGGTGCCTGGTTGAACTGGGTGGCCAGCCAACTGTATGCCCTGCGGCCTGCCGAGTACGCCAGCATGGTGCGCCGGGAACTACAGCGTTTGCATCAGCAGCCCTGAATATCGGCAACCGTTTGAACCTCTACTACAGTTCAGTGGACTTAATTGTTCAGAGGCTTTCGCGGCGTGCCAGCAAAGCCATCCACCCTGGCTGTGCATACACGAGGTTCAAAGGCATGAAAGCAATTCGCGCGCTGTTGGCAGCGTCCGTTACCACCCTGGGCCTGTCGATGGCGGCCGCACCGGTAGCGGCTGCCCAGGCGCCCATTCACTTTGCCGACCTGAATTGGGAAAGTGGCAGCCTGATCACCGAAGTTCTGCGGTTTATCGTCGAGAAAGGCTACGATTTACCCACCGACACCTTGCCCGGAACCACCATCACCCTGGAAACCGCCCTGGCGAAAAATGATATCCAGGTGATTGGCGAGGAGTGGGCGGGCCGCAGCCCGGTGTGGATCAAGGCGCAAGCCGAGGGCAAGGTGGTTGGCCTGGGGGATACCGTCAAGGGTGCGACCGAAGGTTGGTGGGTGCCGGAATACGTGGTCAAAGGCGACCCGGACAAGGGCATTGCGCCGTTGGCACCTGAGCTGCGTAGCGTAAAGGACCTGGTGCGCTACAAGGACGTGTTCGCGGACCCGGAAGCCCCGGGCAAGGGGCGGTTCCTCAACAGCCCTATCGGCTGGACCTCGGAAGTGGTCAATAAGCAAAAACTCAAGGCTTACGGCCTGGACGACAGCTACGTCAACTTTCGCAGCGGTTCAGGCGCGGCGCTGGATGCCGAGATTGCCTCGTCGATCCGCCGTGGCAAGCCGATCCTGTTCTACTACTGGTCGCCAACCCCCTTGATGGGGCGTTACAAGTTGGTCCAGCTGGAGGAGCCGGCGTTCGACGCCGAGGCCTGGAAGACCCTGACCGATGCCGACAATCCCAACCCCAAGCCCACGCGTTCGTTGGCGTCCAAGCTGAGCATTGGCGTGTCCACGCCGTTCCAGCAGCAGTATCCGCAGATTGCGCAGTTCTTTGAAAAAGTCGACTTTCCGATTGGCCCGCTCAATCAGGCCCTGGCGACGATGAGCGAGAAACACACCCCGCCCCGTGAAGTGGCGCAGGCGTTTCTCAAGGATCACCCGCAGGTGTGGAAGGCCTGGTTGACGGAGGAAGTGGCCGCAAAGGTCGAGGCCAGCCTCAAATAACCTTTCATGTGAGGATCAAGCTGTGGGCGCGGGCTTGTGTGGGAGCGGGCTTGCCCGCGATAGCGGTGGTTCGGCAGCCCAATGTATTGACTGACACTCAGCCATCGCGGGCAAGCCCGCTCCCACAGTTTTAATTGCATTCCAGCCTTAGAACTGGGTCTGCACGGCCAATTCAAAGGTGCGCGGCGACCCCAGGTAATACGCCGGCGACACATGGGCAAACTGCGCATACACCTCATTGGTCAGGTTGCGCACCCGGCCCGTCACCGAGGTGTGTTGATCGACCTTATAGGTCAGGAACGTGCCAAACAGGGTATACGCGGGCACCGTCAGGGTATTGGCATTGTCGGCATACACCTGCGCCACGTACCGCGCGTCTACGCCACCTTGCCAGGCGGGGGCGATGTCATAGGTCAGCCACAGGTTGCCCACCCGTTTCGGTACGTTGGTCGGTGTATTGCCCTTGCGCGACACCACTGCGCCGCTGGCGGTTTTCTCGTTGAAGTCATCGTATTGCGCGTCGACCCAGGCGAAGTTGCCTTCCGCCAACAGCTTGGGGGTGATGCGCAATGAGCTGGCCAGCTCGATGCCCTTGGACGACTGCGCACCCACCGCAATGCTGCGGGTGGGGTCTTGTGGATCGGTCACGGCAAAGTCTTTGCGCTCGATGTGGTAGGCGGCCACGGTGGCTGAACCACGCCCGTCCAGATAATCGAACTTGCTGCCCACTTCCCATTGCTTGCCGGTGGAGACATCAAACACCTGGGTGGTGCTGGTGGGCTGTTCGGCGGCGGTGCTGTATTGCACGTAGACATTGGCCGACGGGATGAACTGGTAGGTCAGGCCCACCCGCCCGGTGACCGGCTCCCAACGTCGCTTGACGTTACCCAGGTTGTCGCGGTGGCTGGTCACGTCCAGATCGATGGCGTCATAACGCAGGCCGGTCAGCAGCGACAGCGTGTCGGTCAGGCCCAGGCGGTTTTCGACAAACAGCGCCTTGGTCGTCACTTCGGTGGTCTTGTCCTTGATAAAGCCGGGCCGGGTGCCGGGCAGGTCGTAGAAATGCCCCGGATCGTAGTGGTTGGGGTCCACCGCGTTCTTGGGGGATACGTTCAACGGGCTGTTGGTGGTGCTGTTGACCTTGTATTCGAAACCGCCGGACCAGGTAGTGGCCAGGCCGAACACACTGCTGTCATGGCGCAGCTCGAACTGGTTGCCGTTCTGTTCGCCCTGATGCCGTACCTGATAGGCCGTCGAGCGGTTCACCACGCTGTTGTCTGGGCTGTACTGGTAGGTCTCCAGGTTGCGGTAGTCGCGCTGGCTGTCCAGGTGGTAGAGGGTGTTGCGCAGGGTGGTGCTGTCGTTGATCCGATAGTCGATGATCGAGCGGGCCCAGATCGTGCGTTGTTCGTAGCGGCCATCGGCGACGTTGTAGTTGTTGAAACGGTTGTGCTTGTCGATCTTCAGCTCGCCGGCCTTGGGGTTGAGCACCGGGGTGCCCCAGTACGGGCTGTCTTCGTGTTCGTCCTGGTATTCCAGGGCCAGGGTGTGGGACAGGTTGGGCGTCAGGTCGCTGAGCAGGGAAAACGCCACGCTCCAGGACTCCCGTTGCTGGCGGTCGATATGGGTGTGGTTGGTGTTGCGGCTGACATCCAGGCGCGCATAGTGCTGGACCTCGGCGCCGGGCTCGGTCAGGGCGTGGTTGAGGCCCAGGGCGATGCCGGTGGTGTCGTAGCTGCCGTAGTTGATCTGGCCTTCGACGGCCTGTTCTTCGCGGTTGGCCAGCTTGGTCACGTAGTTCAGCGAACCGCCCACGGAGCCGGCACCGTTGATCAGCGAGGAGGGGCCGCCAACCAGTTCCACCCGGTCATAAATCCAGGCATCCACCGGTCGCGCCAGGCCACTGGCGACGTTGATGCCGTTGAACATCTGGGTGATCTGGCTGCTGGTAAAGCCCCGGTAGGAGATAAACCCGCCAAACCCCGGCGGCGCACTGGCGTTGACCCCAGGCAGGGTGTTGGCCGCATCCTGGAAGGTTTTGGCGCCACGGCGTTCGATATCGTGGCGGTCGGCGATGCTGATCGAAGCCGGGGTTTCCCGCACGCTCAGGCCCAGGCGCGAGGCCATGCCGCTGGATTGGTCCAGGGCCAGGCCAGGCTCGTTGGTGGCGGCGCCGTCAATGGTGGTGGGGGCCAGCTCAAGGGCCCAGGCGCTGAAAGGCAGGCAGCCGAACAGGCCCGCCAGTAGAGGTAAATGTTTCATCGGTAAATCCTGAAAAGCAGGGCTTGGAAGCAGCGCACAGCCGTCCGCGCTTCCCGGGGGAAGCTGCGCGGTGTGCGGATCAAAAAGCGCAGGTATCAGGCGTAGGCGGGCGGGGCGCGCGGATTAGCCGCAGGCCAGGTAAAACGGGTGGGAATGTCAGCGGTGAGCACCACCGCCGGAGGTGGCGCATGGGGCTGGGGAAGGACCGCGACGTTAAGGCTGGAGTTGAGCGCCGGGCCCATGCCGCCGGTGGAACACAGCGGGCAACCGAAGGCCTTGGACAGCGTGGGCAGCGACTCATCGCCCGTATTGACGGGGGCTGGCGCCTGGGTGCGCGGGTCTACCGTACAGAACTGGCCGCCAATGCCGTTGAGCTGCATGCCGACCATTTGCCCATGACCAATACTGCAGGCGAACACGTTGAACAGGACGCAGCCATAGAGCATCCAGGCAATCAACGAGCGGTCGGCACGGGCGAGTTTCATGGGCCGGCACTTTAACATCAGACGACTAAAACCCTGCAAAAAATCTGAAAAGGACTATCCTTTCTCGCACTTTTCCAGGGGTGTCCAGCCATGAGCTTTGTTATTGCGAGGTGGGTCGTCGGGGTCTTTGCGTTTATCAGCATGGTCCATGTGTACTGGGCCGCAGGCGGCAAGCTAGGCAGCACGGCGGCGATCCCGCAACTGCCCGGCGAGTTCGCCAGCGGGCCGCGACCGGCGTTCAAACCGTCAGCGCTGGGCACCTTCCTGGTGGCGGTGGGGTTGGTGCTGATTGCCTTGTTGGTAAGCCTGCGGGCGGGGCTGTTTTTCCAGCCAGTGGGGCATCAGGCCCTGCAGTGGGGCATCAGCGCGATTGCCTTGATCATGTTTGCGCGGGCGATTGGTGATTCGGAGCTGGTGGGGTTCTTCAAGAAAGTCGGCGGGTCGCGGTTTGCGCGGCTGGATACGTTTTTCTATTCGCCGCTGTGCCTGATGCTGGGGACTGGGCTGTTGGTCGTGGCCTGGGCCTGATTGACGGTATGCAGGGCCAAATGTGGGAGCGGGCTTGCTCGCGAAAGCGGTGGATCAGTTGGTAAATATTTGACTGGCCCACCACTTTCGCGAGCAAGCCCGCTCCCACATTGTTTAGCGCGTATATTCAGAGGGATCAGCTACCGCTGTCAGTCCTGCGACTGCTGACCTCGGCCGGTACATTTTCCCCCGCCATGCGCTTGCGGAACAGCGACGTGCGCGCCAGCAACAAGGTGGTCACCGGCACCGTGATCGACAGCAGGATCGGGATCAGCCAGCCATGCAGCACCGGCCCGGACTTGAGGGTCGAGAAGTAGATAATCGACGCCAACGCCACGCACCAGGCGCCCAGGGTCGAGGCCAGTGCCGGCGGGTGCATGCGCTGGAAAAAATCCTTCATGCGCAACAGCCCGATGGCGCCAATCAGCGCAAACAGGCTGCTGAGCACCAGCAGGATCGCCACGAGGATTTCCACCCACAGTGGCAGTTCACTGACATTGATCATTCGATCACCTCCCCACGCAGCAGGAATTTGGCCAAGGCAAACGAGCCGACAAAGCCGAACAGTGCAATCAACAGTGCCGCTTCGAAGTAGGTGTCACTGGCGTAGCGTATGCCCAGCACCAACATCATCAGCATGGCCAGGATATACAGGTAATCCAGGGCCAGGACCCGGTCCTGGGCCGAAGGACCCTTGAACAGGCGCACCAGGGTCAGGACCATGGCCAGGGAAAACAGGAACAGGCTGAGCAGGATCGCATTGGCGAGCAGGGCACTCATTCGAAGATCTCCATCAGGGGCCGCTCGTAGGCCTGCTTGAAGTGCTCGATAAACTGCGCGTCGTCATCCAGGTCGAACACGTGCAGCAACAGGATGCTGCGGTCCAGGGCCAGCTCCGACCACACGGTGCCGGGGGTCACGCTGGTGATCATCGACAGCACGGCCAGGCCGTTGGCGTCGCGCAGGTCCAGGGGGATTTTTACAAAGCGCGAGCGCGGCGGCCGCGAGCCGCAGGTCAAGACGCCCCAGGCCACGTGCAGGTTGGAGATGATGACATCGCGGCCGACCAGGAAGAACAGGCGAATGATCACCCCTGGGCGACGGATCCGTACCGGCAGCGGGCGCAGCGGCGCCATCATCAGCGGAGCGAGGATGCCGAGGATCGCCCCCAGCAACAGGTTGCCGGGGCTGATCGACAGGTTCAGCAACAGCCACAGCACCCACAGTGCCAATGACAGCCACGGGGCAGGGAACAGGCGTTTCATGGCTGCACCTCCACGGCGGCGGCCTGGGCTTGCGGGCCCAGCACCGGGCGGGTGGCCATGACGGCCATCACGTAGTGCTCGGGGTTGTTCAGGCTGTTGGCGGTGTCCTGGGTAAAGCGCATGAGCATTTCCGCCTTGAAGGTCAGGCCAATCGCCAGGCCGAGCAAGACGAAGATCGGTATGCACTCAAAGCGGCGCAGCAGCGGCGAAGGCCGTTCTTCCGGGGTCCAGAAGCGCTGGATGCCCAGCCGCGCAAAGGCGATCAGCGAGGCCAGGCCCGAGAAGATCAGCAGCGCAAACAGGCCCCAGGCTGCCGGGCGGATCGGCTCCGTCACGGCATGGCCCAGGCCCAGCGGGTTGACCAGCGCACTGAGCAGGCTGAGCTTGCCGATAAACCCTGACAGCGGCGGCATGCCGATGATCAGCAGGGCACAGGCAATAAAGCTCAGGCCGAGGAAGGCCATGGTCCACGGGATGACCTGGCCGACTACGGCCTTTTGCTCATCGTCGAGGTTGGTACCCTTGGGTGGATGCAGAGATTCCACCGGCCGTGGCAACACTTCGATTTCATCGTCCAGAGGCAGCTCATTGGCCGAGCGCGAGCGCTCGATCAGTTCAGCCAGCAGGAACAGCGCGCTCAGGGCCAGGGTCGAGCTGACCAGGTAAAACAGCGCGCCGGCGGTCAGGTTGGGCTGGGCAAAACCCACCGCCGACAGGAGGATGCCGGCCGAGACCAGGATACTCAGGCTGGCCATGCGCTCCAGGCGTTGGGCGGCAAGCATCGCCACGGCGGCGCAGAGGATGGTGGCCATGCCGCCGTACACCAGCCAGTCACCGCCAAACAGCGCCGAGGCACCGGCCTGCCCGGAAAACAGCAGGGTCCACAGGCGCAACACGGTGTACACGCCGACCTTGGTCATGATCGCAAACATCGCCGCCACCGGCGCACTGGCCGAGGAGTAGGCCGGCGCCAGCCAGAAATTCAGCGGCCACATCCCGGCCTTGGCCAGGAACGCTGTGGCGAGGATCGCCGCGCCGGCATGCAGCAGGCCGCGATCGGCTTCTGGCACCAGCGGGATCTTCAGCGCCAGGTCAGCGAAATTCAGGGTGCCGGTGACCCCGTAGATCAGCGCCGCGCCAATCAGGAACAGCGACGAAGCCAGCAGGTTGATCGAGATGTAATGCAGCCCCGACGACACCCGCGCCCGGCCCGAGCCGTGCAGCATCAGGCCGTAGGACGCGGCCAGCAGCACCTCGAAGAACACGAACAGGTTGAACAGGTCGGCGGTGAGGAAGGCCCCATAGAGGCCCATCAACTGGATCTGGAACAACGCATGGAAGCTGGTGCCGGCACGGTCCCAGCGGGCCATGGCAAACAGCAGGGCGCTGACGCCGATGATCCCGGTGAGCACCAGCATCAGGGCCGACAGTTGGTCCACCACCAGCACGATGCCGAACGGCACCTGCCAGTTGCCCGGCAGGTACACGCCAATGGAGGCAGGGCCGCCTTTTTGCGTCCAGTACAGCATCAACATCGCGATGCCCAGGCCGGTCATGCTCGACAGCAGGTTGATCTTGGCCTTGAGCGGTCGGTGTTTCTCGCCCAGCATCATCATCAACGCAGCGGTCAGCAACGGCAGCAGGATCGGCGCGATGATCAGTTGGTTCATCCAGCTCATTCCTTGGGCTCCCGGCCGTCCACATGGTCAGTGCCGGTCAGGCCCCGGGACGCCAGCAGCACCACCAGGAACAGCGCGGTCATGGCGAAGCTGATCACAATCGCCGTCAGCACCAGGGCCTGGGGCAGGGGATCGGTGTAATTGAGCAGATCCTGGGGCACGCCGTCCTTGATGATCGGCTCCTTGCCGATAAACAGGCTGCCCATGCTGAAGATGAACAGGTTGACCCCATAGGACAACAGGCACAGGCCCATCACTACCTGGAACGTCCGTGGCCGCAGCACCAGCCAGACGCCGGAGGCCGCCAGGACCCCAATGGCAATTGCGATGACTTCTTCCATCAGGCAGCAGCTCCTTGTGGTGGCGTGGCGGCGGCTTTCGCCTGGTTGCCGGGTTTATGGGCCCGTACCGATTGGTGGCCGAGGGCGGTGAGCATCAGCAGGGTCGAGCCGACCACCATGGCGTACACGCCGACGTCGAAGAACAGCGCGCTGGCGATATGGATGTCGCCCAACACCGGCAAGCTCATGTGCAGGGTGTGGGTGGTGAGGAACGGGTAGCCGAAGAACAGCGCCCCCAGCCCGGTCAGTGTCGCCGACAGCAAGCCAAAGCCCATCCAGCGCATCGGCCGCAGATTCATCTGCGCCTCGACCCATTGGGTACCGGCGACCATGTATTGCAGGATAAACGCCACCGACATCACCAGCCCGGCGACAAAGCCGCCGCCCGGCTGGTTGTGGCCGCGCATAAACAGATAGAACGACACCACCAGGGCAATCGGCAGCAGCAGGCGCACCAGCACCGCGGGCACCATCATAAAGCCCAGGGCGGTGTCGCTGGCCTGGCGTGGGTTGACCAGATCGGTGTCCACATCCGGCGCCAACAGCCGCTGTTGCGCGGGCAGTTGCTCGCTTTCCTTGGGCGGACGGAAGCGGCGTAGCAGTGCATAGACGGTCAGGGCTACGGCGCCCAGCACAGTGATCTCGCCCAGGGTATCGAAGCCCCGAAAGTCCACGAGCATCACATTCACCACATTGCTGCCGCCGCCTTCAGGCAGGGCGCGGCTGAGGTAGAACGAAGAAATATCGTTGGGGGTCTGGCGCGTCAGCATCGCGTAGGACAACAGCGCCATGCCGCCACCGACCACGGTCGACAGCAGCAAGTCGCGCAAGCGTCGGATGCGCGCCTTGCGCAACGAACTCGGGAGTGGCGAGACTTCTTCGATCCGCCGTGGCAGCCAGCGCAGGCCCAGCAGGATCAGGACCGTGGTCACCACCTCGACCACCAGTTGCGTCAATGCCAGGTCCGGTGCGGAGAACCAGACAAAGGTCACGCAGGTCATCAGGCCGCACACGCTGACCATGGTCAGGGCTGCCAGCCGGTGGTACTTGGCTTGCCAGGCGGCGCCCAGGGCGCAGGCGATCGCCAACAGCCACAGGGTGACGAACACGATGGAACCCGGGATTTTCGGCCGGTCGCCCCAGCTCAGGCTGCTGCCCAGCATGGGGATCATCCCGGCAATCACCGCCACCAGCACCAGCAGGAACAACTGGGTCTGCAGGCGCTTGGTGCTGATGTGTTTTTCGATCTTGCGCACGCCACGCATCATCACCACCAGGCAGCGCTCGAACATGCGCTTGCCGTTGAAGTAGCTGATGATCGGCGGGTACTTGAAGCGCCCGCGCTTGAGTTGCTTGCGCAGCAGCAGGTACAGGACCACACCGCCGGTCATGGCCACCAGGCTCATGATCATCGGGGCGTTCCAGCCGTGCCAGATCGCCAGGCTGTACTCGGGCAACACGCCGCCGACCACCGGCAGGGCGGCGGCGGCGAGGATCGAGCCCACTACCTGGGCCGGGAAGATCCCCACCAGCAGGCAGGTAAACACCAGCAGCTCGACCGGCGCACGCATCCAGCGTGGCGGTTCGTGGGGCGTGTGCGGCAGGTCGGTGGCGGCCGGGCCGAAGAATACATCCACGGTGAAGCGCAAGGCATAGGCCACGCTGAAGGTGCCGGCGATGGTCGCAATCACCGGCAGGGCGATTTCTACCCACTGGGTCGAGGAGATAAACACGGTTTCGGCGAAGAACATCTCTTTGGACAGGAAACCGTTGAGCAACGGCACCCCGGCCATGGAGGCGCTGGCCACCATGGCCAGGGTCGCGGTAAACGGGATCAGGCGCACCAGGCCGCTGAGCTTGCGGATATCACGGGTGCCGCTTTCGTGGTCGATGATGCCGGCGGCCATGAACAGCGAGGCCTTGAACGTGGCGTGGTTAAGGATATGGAACACGGCCGCGACGGCGGCCAACGGGCTGTTGAGGCCCAGTAGCAGGGTAATCAGGCCCAGGTGGCTGATGGTCGAGTAGGCCAACAGGCCCTTGAGGTCGTTCTGGAACATCGCGCAATACGCGCCGAGCAACAGGGTCAGGGCGCCGGCACCGCCGACCATCCAGAACCACTCTTCGCTACCCGACAGCGAGGGCCACAGGCGGGCCAGCAGGAACACGCCGGCTTTCACCATCGTGGCCGAATGCAGGTAGGCCGACACGGGGGTCGGTGCAGCCATGGCGTGGGGGAGCCAGAAGTGGAAGGGGAATTGCGCGCTTTTGCTCAGGGCGCCGATCAGGATCAGCGTCAACAGGACGGGGTAGAGGGAGTGGGCACGGATCTGGTCACCGGCGGCGAGCACCTGGTCCAGATCGTAACTGCCGACGACATGGCCGAGCAGCATGACCCCCGCCAGCAGGCACAAACCACCCGCACCGGTGACCATCAGCGCCATATAGGCACCCCGGCGCGCATCGGAACGGTGGTGCCAATAGCCGATCAGCAGGAACGAGAACAGGCTGGTCAGTTCCCAGAAAAACACAATCTGGATCAGGTTGCCGGAGATCACCAACCCGAGCATCGCGCCCATGAACGCCAGAAAAAACGCAAAGAAACGCGGCACCGGGTCATCCGGCGACATGTAATAACGGGCGTACAAAGACACCAGGCTACCGATGCCCAACACCAGCATCGAGAACAACCAGGCAAAGCCATCCATGCGCAACACGAAGTCCAGGCCCAGGCCGGGCACCCAGGAGAATTCTTCGCGGATCACGCCACCGTCGGCGATCTGGGGGTAGAGCAGGGCGACTTGTACAGTACCGACCAGGGCCACGAGGCCGGCCAGCAGGGATTCAGTATTACGTGCGTTGTGCGGCAGCAAGGCCGCCAGACAGCTGCCGATAAAAGGCAGAAGCAGTAGAACTATCAGGGACATAGGCTTCTAATCTGCGGTGGTTTGGGATGCATCATACGTGCCGGAAACCGGATTACCAAACGGCAACCTGTGGCAGGATCCTACAAGATGGACCGAAAATGCCTATCTGTCGCGGTGTAGGTGCGGGCTTCTACAGGGAGACGGGCTTGCGCTCTCGCGTCTTGATCTCACTGACAATCACCGCCGCCACAATCAACACCGCCCCCACCATGGCCATCGGCGGGAAGCGCTCACCGGCAATCCGCCCGATCACCCCGGCCCACACCGGCTCGCCGGCATAAATCAGGGTGGCACGGGTCGGCGAGACGCTTTTCTGCGCCCAGTTCATCGCCAATTGGATCACCGCACTGGTCAAGCCCAGGCCGACGGCGCTGAACAGCAACACCCAGGAAAAGCCCGGCAATGCCTCGCCGGTGGGCACTACCAGCAGGAACGACAGCAGCGAGGCGGTGGCCAGTTGCACCACGGTCACCCGGCGTACATCCACCTGGCCCGCATAAGCGCTGATCAGGATGATTTCGGCGGCAATCGCAATCGCGCCGATCAACGTGGCGATTTCCCCGGGGCTGAAATTCAGTGATGCGCCGGCCGGGCCGGTCAGCAGCATCAGGCCGGCGAAGGCCAGCATAATGCCGATGCTTGGCATTAACCCCGGGCGCCGCCCCAGCACCAGCCACTGCAGCAGCGGCACAAACGGCACGTAGAGCGCGGTGATAAACGCCGACTGGCTGCTGAGGATGGTCTGCAGACCAATGGTTTGCAGGCCGTAGCCAAACATGATCGCCGTGCCGATAAAGGCGCCCGCCTTGAGCTCGAACAGGGTCAGGCTGCGCAGGCTGCGCAGGTTGCGCCAGGAAAACAGGCCGACCACCAGCGCCGCTGCGGCAAAACGCAAGCCGACGAAAAACATCGGCCCGCTGACGGTCATGGCGTGTTGCACCAGGATAAACGTACCGCCCCAGATCATGGTGATCAGCACCAGCACGCATTCGGCTTTGCTGAAGCGGGAAAACAGCGGGGAGGCGGTCGAGGTGGTCATGGCGGCTCTGGTCTTGCACAGGAAGGGCGCGGAACGCACAATGCGCCGCAGCTGGGCAGTATACTGCGCAACCCCACCGAGTGAGCAATATAGTGCACAAAGAAAATCCGCAACGGGCCTCGGTCCTGCAGCACGTCAGCCAGAACGTTCGACGCCTGCGCCATGCGGCCGAACTGAGCCAGACAGCCCTGGCGGAAAAGTCCGGGGTCAGCCGGCGCATGCTGGTGGCCATCGAGGCCGGTGAAAAGAACGTCAGCCTGTCCACCCTTGACCGCGTGGCCGAAGCCCTGGACGTGGCCTTCAGCGACCTGATCCAGGCCCCTGATGCCCGTGATCACAGCCGCATCAACGAACTGGCCTGGGCCGGTGAAATAGATGGCAGCAAGGCCGTGTTACTGGCCAAGGCCACCGCCCGGCGGGAGGTGGAACTGTGGGAGTGGCGCCTTGAGCCGGGCGATCGCTATTGCCCGGATCCCGACCTGGAAGGCTGGAGCGAACAGTTGTTCGTGTTCGAGGGCAGCCTGACCCTGGTGGTGGGTGACGTCGAAACCACTATCTCCGCCGGCGAGTTCTTTATGTTCCCCAGTCATCAGCCCCATGCCTATCGCAATGACGGGCCAGTGGCGGTGCGCTTTATCCGCAACGTGGTGATCTAGATCCACACATCATTGCGCTGGGTCCGTTCGCCGCCCTGATCGCCAGTGTTCAACACGCCGCAGGGTTCGACCAGCAGCAGCTTCACCTCTCCCTCGGCATACGGTTTGTGCTCGATGCCCTTGGGCACCACGAACATCTCGCCAGCCCCGAGCTGTACCGCGCCATCGCGAAAATCAATGCGCAGCGCGCCCTCGAGGACGATAAAGGTCTCGTCGGTGTCCGCGTGGCTGTGCCAGACAAAATCCCCTTCGATCTTCACCACCTTGAATTGGTAGTCGTTCATCTGCGCGACGACCTTGGGTGTCCATTGCTCGCTGAACAGGCTGTATTTGTGCGCAAAGTTGATGGCGGTATAGGAGGGCATGTCCGTTATCTCTGTTGATCCTGGAAAGGCCAGACCTTAAATGCAGCGCGGCAGCAAGTATTGAATGATCGTGCGATTGTGAGTTTAAAAGAAACGTTATATTGTATCTCTTGATAACGATTCTCAGGCGTTGCCGCGCTTGAGATCGCCCCGCTTATTTTCGGCTCAAGGGATTGCAGATGAACCAGTTGCACGGCATAGCTCCGCGGTTTCCCACATTTTTGGCGGTGGGCTTGGTGTCGTCGCTCACCGGTCTACCTGCCGCTGCAGCGCAAGATCGCGAAGAATCGGTCACCGAGCTTGAAGCCATACGAGTCAGCGCGCCGCTGAACAAGGCCCTGGAAGTAAATGCCGGTGGCTTCGGCGCCAAGGACGCCATGGAAATCCCCCTGGCCATCCAGAGTTATTCCAACAAGACCATCGCCGACAGCTCCGCGCGCACCGCCGTGGATGTGCTGAGCCTCGACCCTTCTGTGCTCAGTTCGTCGGGCGGCAGCGGCTTTGACAACTTCCGCCTGCGCGGCTTTGCCATGGACAACTTCAACACCATCCGCCGCGATGGCCTGACCCTGGCCCCGCACCACGACGTACCCCTGGAAAACGTCGAGCGCATCGACGTGCTCAAGGGCCCATCGGGTTTCCTCTACGGTTTCAACTCGCCGGGCGGCACCATCAACTACATCCTCAAGCGCCCGACCCTGGAGCCGCTGCTCAATGTCAGCGTGCAAGGCTCGTCGTTGCTCGGCCGCTACGTGGCGATTGATACCAGCGATTCATTCAACGACGGCGCCTTTGGCTATCGCCTGAATGCCGGCTACGAGAAAAACGGCGACTTCGACCACGCCCGCGACATGGAGCGCAAGTTTATCGGCCTGGCCACCGACTTCCGTCTGAGCGACCGCGCCCTGTTGCAGTTGAACGCCGACTGGTCGCGCAAGTCCACGGTCGCAGACCCATTGCTGCGTGCCGACCAGAGCGGCCGCGCCAACCCTCTGGATCCGTCCAGCTACGTGCTGCCACCCAAGGTCAATCGCCGCGATCTATTGACCGGCTCCTGGTTCCGTCACCAGACCGAAGGCGCCAACCTCGACGCCAAGTTCGAGTACGAGCTGGATGACAACTGGACCTCCGTGACCCAGGGCAACTACTCGCGGGTCGAGCGCCACGGCGGCTATAACGACCTGTTCGGGATCAAGCCCAACGGCGATATCGGCTCGGCCGACTTTTACGTGTCCCGTGGTGAAGTGTTCAGCACCTGGTCGCTGCAGTCGTACCTGGCCGGCAAGTTCGCCACCGGCAACATTTATCACGACGTGTTCTTCGGCACCGGCTACAAGCAGTTCAAGGACGTCAGCCCGTTCTGGGATTTGGTCGACAGTGGCACTCCAGGCATCGGCATTGGCGATGTCTCGGTGGGTAATATCCGTCACCCGGTCAACCCGCCCAAGTGGCACTTCGGCTCGGAACAGCCCACTGACTTTGTGTCCTCCATCAAGGAGACCTCGGTTTTCGCCAGCGACCTGATTTCCCTTACCGAACAGTTCCAGGTGATGGTAGGCGGGCGTTACATCTGGTACCGCGCGGATAAACTCTCAGCCACCGCACCTTCGCAGAGCCACGACGTGTTTGTGCCCAGCGCTGCGCTGATCTACCGGCCCTGGGACAGCGTGATGACCTACGTCAGCTACTCCAAAGGCTTTGAAAAAGGCGACTACGCCCCCCAACACGCGACCAACGCCAACCAGCCCACCGACGCCATCGAGTCCCAGCAATACGAGGTGGGCCTGAAGCTGGACCTCAACGATCGCCTGAACCTGGGCCTGGCGGTGTTCGATATCCGGCGCAAGGCCAGTTACCTGAACACCAGCAATACCTATGTGAGCAACGGCGAATACCACCACCGTGGCGCCGAGCTGACCCTGTCCGATCGCGTCACCGACGCCCTGACCCTCACCGCCAACGCCGCCTACCTGACCACGCGCATGGAAGATGTGGATGACGTCACCGTGGACGGCAAGCGCACTGAGAACGTGCCCAAGTGGAAAGGCGCGGTCGGCGCCCTGTACACCGTGGCCGCTGTGCCTGGCCTGTCGTTGGACAGCACCCTCAGCTATGTCGGCAGCCGCCCGGTGGATGCGCAGAACAGCGGCTACATCCCCAGCTACACCTTGCTCGACGCCGGTATCAGCTACCGCTCGAAACTGGCGGATACCCCGGTGACCTATCGCCTGCACGGCAAGAACCTGACCAACAAGTACTACTACGCCAGCGCCTATTACCTGGGCGGGCTGGATGTGGGGCGCGAGCGCGAAGTGTTCCTGTCGGCCAAGTTCGAGTTCTAGAACCATGACGTATTCCAGTTCATTGCCCGGCCTGCGCCACCTGTGGGTCGAGCGCCTGCTTGAGCGGCACGCGGGCACGTTGACCGAGTTGGTCGATGGCCTCGGCTCGCCGCTGCATCTGGTGTGCCCACAGGTTTTTCACGCCAATGTCGAAGCCTTCCAGCACAGCTTTACCCAGGCCCAGGTGCGCGGCAGCGTGTTGTTTGCGAAAAAGGCCAACAAGGCCAACTGTTTTATCCAGGCCTGCGCGCAGTGTGCGATTGGCGTGGATGTGGCCAGCGTCGGTGAGTTGCAAAAGGCCTTGGCGGGTGGGGTGGCTGGCACTGATATCGGCGTGTCCGGGCCACGTAAGAGCGACCAACTGCTCGGGCTGGGCCTGAGTCATCAATGCCTGCTGGCGGTGGACTCGCTGGAGGAACTGCTGCGTATCCAGCAATTGGCGCTATCCCTGCGCCAACGTGCGCGTCTGTTGTTGCGCTATTGCCCCAGCAGCCAGGCCCATAGTCGTTTCGGCCTCAACCCACGGGAGTGCGACCAGGCCCTGGTGTTCTGCCGCCAGCACGTGGCGAACCTGGACTTGCAAGGCTTCTCGTTTCATCTGGGCGGCTACGACACTGCCCAGCGTGCACAAGTCGCCAGCCACTTGGTCGACCTGTGCCGGGCCAGCGAGCTGGACAACTGCCGCACGGTTAACCTGGGCGGTGGCTTTGCCGTGCGCTATGTCGACCCGGCGCAATGGCAGGCCTTTCTGGCCGAGGACTGCGCCGAGCGCTATCACAACGACAAGGGCTTCGCCGGCTTCTATCCCTACGGCGCGCTGCGCGCGGGGGCCGAGGCCCTTGACGATATCCTCGCCACGCCCGTCAGCCCCGGCCTGAGCCTGGCGCAAAAGGTCATCGAGCACGGCGTGCGGCTGATTATCGAACCCGGCCGCGCCTTGCTCGACCAGGCCGGTATCAGCGTGTTCCGCGTGCAGGGCGTCAAGGACCGCACGGCCAGTGATGGTTATGCCCAGGTCACTGTGCAGGGCAGCAGCTTCAACCTCTCCGAACAGTGGTTCAACAGCGAATTTCTACCCGACCCGCTGCTGTTGCCGGCCTCGCCACGGCCGCGGTCGCCGTTTGTCGCGTGTATTGGCGGGGCCACCTGCCTGGAGTCGGACATGCTGACCTGGCGCAAAGTCGCCTTCGACTACCCGATCCAGGCGGGTGACTTGCTTATCTACCTCAATACCGCCGGCTATCAGATGGACTCCAACGAGTCGCCTTTTCACGAAGCGCCCTTGCCACACAAAGTGGTGCTGGAGCTGCGTAACCCACACCTGCGCTGGAAGCTGGACAGCCTGGCTTAATCGTAAAGCCGCTCAACAAGGAGCCTCGAGTGAACAGTTTGAATAAACCCGCTGCCCCTGCCGACCTATGGGTGCTGCCCCAGGCGGCGCTCGAAGACCTGGGGGTGAGTTACCGTGAAGTGCTGCAGGTAGTCGAGCAGGCGTACAAGGCCTTGCGCAACGGCGACTCGCAGAACCCGCTCAAGACCATTGTCGAACCGATGGACCGCCATTCCATCAGCTACTCGATGGTCGGCCGGGATGGCGCCAGCCACACCGTGGGCTTCAAGGTGGTGTACGAGCATGACCCGCAACGTACCCGCGATGCCTATCAATTCCACTCGTTTATCTTTCTGTGTGATGACCGCACCGGCCGCCCGATTGCCTTGATGGACGTGGTCAAGCTCGGCCCGTTGCGCACCTCGGCCACCTCGGCGTTGATGGCCAGGGCCGCCTGCCCGAATGCCCGCAGTGCCCTGGTCGTCGGTACCGGCGTGCAGGGGCAGGTGGCGTTGCCCATGTTGCTCGCGGCCATGCCGGACCTGGAGCGTTTGTATGTCTACGGGCACTACGCCGAAGGCCTGCGCGCGGTGCAAGACACCCTGCACAAACACTACCCGCTGCGCGATGTGGTGGTGGTCGATGACCTGCCGGCGGCGGCTGGCGAGGCCGATATCATCCTTGGCGTCGCCGGGCTTTCGGCGCGCCAGCAAGTGCAGCGGGCCTGGCTCAAGCCCGGCGCCGTGGCGGTGCTGGTGGGCTATGGCATTGACGCCGACGTATTGCATGGCGCCGACTACCGCATTGCTACCGACACCGCGCAGATGCAAGTCACCAGCGCCGACCTGGCGGCCGCCGACGGCAGCCTGCCCGCGGTGGACGCCGAGCTGCCGGACATCCTCCTGGGCCTGGCACCCGCACGCCGCCATCCCGACGATGTGGTGTTCGCCTACAACAGCGGCATGGTGGTGACCGATGTCGCCCTCGGGCGCTTGATGGCCGACCGCGCCCTGACGCAGAACCGTGGGCAGAGGGTCCAACTATGGTCGGCCTGACTGCCGCACAACCCGGCGCCTGGCGCGCCGACAGCCGGGCTCTGCTGTTGCTGGCGCTACCCCTGATCCTGACCAACCTGGCCTACGTGGCCCTGACCACCATCGACATCGTGGTGCTCGGCATGCTGGGTGCCAAGGAGCTGGCAGCCGGTGGCCTGGCCATCGCGCTGTTCAACCAGTTGCGCACCACCGGCACCGGGCTGGTCACCGGCGTCAGCAACCTGGTGGCCCAGGCCAATGCCCGGGGCGATGAAGCCCAGGTGCGGGCGTTGCTGGTGGCGGGGCTGTTCTGGGCGACCGTCAGCGGCCTGGTGTTTATGGGCGTGTTGCTGGGGTTGCGCCAGCCGCTGACCTGGCTGGGCCAGGATGCCAGCGTGGTGGCCAATGCCATGGACTTCCTGCTGATCATTGCTCCCGGCCTGCTGCCTTGCCTGTGGTTCCAGGCGCTGCGCCACTTTACCGTGGGCCTGAAATTCCCCGGGCCGTTGCTGGCGATCACCCTGGTGTCGATCTTCCTCACGGCGGCGCTCAACTACGTGCTGGTGTTCGGCAAGTTCGGCGTCCCGGCCTATGGGCTGGCGGGGGTGGCGATCACCAGCGCCGTGGTGTTCCTGCTGTCGTTCCTGATGTTCTTTGCGGTGGTACTGACCCATCGGCGCTTGGCCGGTTACTTCAAACTGGCGCACTTACGCTTTTCGCCGGCGGCGATCAAGGCCGTGTGGAAGCTCGGGCTGCCGATTGCCGGGACCTATGCCAGCGAGGCCGGGTTCTTCAGCGTACTGACCCTGCTGATCGGCACCCTGGGCATGGAGGCGCTGGCGGCGCAGACCGTGCTTAACCAGATCATCTACATCGTGTTCATGTTCTCTGCGGGCATCTCCCATGCCGCCTCGATCCACATCAGCGAGGCCTGCGGCACCGGGCAGTATCAGCGCGCGCGGCAACTGGGGCGCCTGGGCCTGGGCCTTGGGGTGCTGGTCATGTTGCTGTTTGCCATTCCTTACGCGTTGCTACCCGAACAGGTCATCGGCCTGTTTATCAGCACCGAGCACGCCAACAACCTGGATGCGGTGCGCCTGGCCACCACCGGTTTGTTGATTGCCATCGTCCTGCAGGTGTTCGACGCCAGCCAGAACATCGGCAACGGCATCCTGCGCGGCATCGGCGATACGGCGGGACCGCTGCGCATTTCCCTGTTCGGCTACTGGCTGGTGGGGCTGCCCGCTGCCTGGCTGCTGGGCATCGTCAGTCCTTACGGGATCTTCGGCGTGTGGGCCGGATTGGCGATAGGCCTGGCGGCTACCGCGTTGCTGCTGATTGTCTCGTTTGAACGGCAACTCAAGGCGCTGGACCGCGCGGGCGCCGTCGCACTGTCATAACAAGGAGGTGTTCCATGCATCAAGACGACCCTGCACACCGCGTCGAGGCGTTGGTGCGCCCCAGCGTGCGACGTTTGCCCCTGTACGACCCGGGCGCCGATCCACATCAGCTCGGTACGCCGACGGTGATCAAGCTGTCCAACTGCGAAAACCCGCTGGGCATGTCGCCGGCTGCTGCAGCGATGCTGGCGCATCATGGCGGGGCAGGGCTGGAACGCTACCCCGACCCCAGTGGCCGGGCCCTGCGGCACCTGATCGGCGGCCAGTTGGATGTGGACCCGGCGCGGGTCATCCTCGGCAACGGCTCGGAAAATATCCTCGAACTGTTGTGCCTGGCGCTGCTCGATCCCGAGGACCGGGTGGTGACCCAGCAGCCCTGTTTCAGCCTGCATGAAAGCCTGCCATTGATGATGGGCGCGAGGGTGGACAAGGTGCCGCTCAACCCGGATTTCAGCGTTAACCTGCAGGCCTGGGCCACGGCCCTCGAGCAACCGGCGAAGCTGTTGATGCTGAGCACCCCCTGCAATCCGGTGGGCACGGCGCTGTCCAGCGCTGAACTGACGGCGCTGGTCGCCGCCGCTCACCCCGACACCTTGTTGGTGATCGACGAGGCGTATTTCGAATTCGTCGAGGACGCGGCTGACGCCCTGGCGATCCTCGACGCGCAGTCGCGGCCGTGGATCATCCTGCGCACGTTCTCCAAGTCGTATGGGCTGGCGGGGCTGCGGATCGGCTATGGCATCGCTTCGCACCGCAGCCTGATTGATGCGCTGCACCGGGTGCGCACGCCGTACAACGTCAATCAACCGGCCCAGGAGGCCGCCAAGGCCGCCTGGCTGGACCCGCAACACGTGATTCGCAGCCGCGAATTCGTCGCCATCGAACGCCAACGCCTGACCCAGGGGTTGCAGGCTGCGGGTTTTCGCGTGGCGCCGTCCCAGGCCAATTTCCTGTTTATCGACACCGCTTGCAACGCCTTGGAGGTGGTCGACGAATTGCTCAAGGACGGGATCATCGTCAAGGCCTGGCGCGAGCCGGGATACACCAGTTTTATCCGCGTGTCCCTGGGCCTGGCCCAGCAAAACCAGGCGTTTCTCGCCAGCCTGCAACGCGCCGTCGCGACCCTGGCCGGGTAAGCGCCGCGCCGGTTTTTCATACTGCCCAGAGGTTGTCATGATCAAGACTTGCCTGTCCGAACTGATCGGCGATACACCGCTGCTCAAATTGTGCGTCACTGAAAACGGCAGCTGCGTGCTGCTCAAGCTGGAACAATTCAACCCCACCGGCACCGCCAAGATCCGCATGGCCCGGCAGATGCTCGACGAGGCGCAGGCCTCGGGGCAGCTCAAGCCGGGTGGGCGGATTGTCGAATCGACCTCGGGCAACACCGGATTGGGCCTGGCGCTGCTGGCCGCCGAGCGCGGCTACCGCTTCACTGCCGTGGTCGACGAACACGCCAGCCCCGACAAACTGCGGGCGATGCAGGCCTTTGGTGCGCAGTTGGTGCGGGTCGGCGACCCCGGTGGCGGGCTGTCCACCGCCGACCGCGATGCTACCGCCGAGCGTATTGCCACGGAGCAGGGCGCCTACTGGACCCGCCAGCACCACAACCCGGCCAATGCCAATGGCTACACGCAGCTGGCAGCGGAATTGCGCGCAGTGCTGGGCGATGAAATCCACTACCTGGTAGGCGCCGTGGGCACCGGCGGCTCGTTGTGCGGCACTGCGCGTGCCTTGAAACGCCATGCCCATGGCCTGCAGGTGATCGGCGTCGAACCCTGCGGCTCGGTGATCTTTGGCGGCCCCGGTGCGCCGTATCATCAGTCCGGCACCGGCACCCCGGAGGGCGCAGAAATCGGCGCCGTGGTCGACTACGCGTTGATCGACAAAGGCCTGACTGTCAGCGACGCCCAGGCCTTCGAAACCGCGCGCTACCTGGCGCGGCATTACGGTCTGCTGCTCGGCGGCTCGGCCGGCGGGGTGATCTACCAGGCCCTGCGCGAGGCCTGGCATGCCCCGGCCCACAGCGTGATCGTGGCACTGGTGTGCGATGGCGGCGAAAAATACCTCGACACGGTGTTCAACGACCAATGGATGGCGGATCGGCAACTGCTGGCGCCCCAGGTTCATCGTGAGCTCGAGCAATGGTTGAGCGCGCTGCCCCAGGTCAAACAGCAAGCCTAGCGGCTTGCCTGGGGCGCCGGCCTTCGCTACTGTGGCGCCCCGCCTGCGTGAGCCCCGCCATGAGTGACACCACTGTCGAACTGATCCAGACCGGCCCTGAACAGGCCGAACTGATCTGCAACCTCTACCAGTTTTATGCCTATGAATCCTCCGATTGGGAGCAGGAAGACGTCGAGCAGGACGGCCGTTTCTATATCCACGAGGAACACCTGGCGCGCTACTGGCAAGAGCCGCAATGGAGCGCCAATCTGCTGCTGGTGGACGGTTACATCGCCGGTTTCCTGCTGATCGAGCGCAGCGAGCTGCCGGGGATCAATGCCCTGGAACTGGCTGACCTGTTTATCTTGAAACGCTATCGGCGCAAGGGCATAGGCCGCGCCCTGGCCACCCAGGTGTTGACCAGCGGCGAGACGGACTGGCTGGTGCGGTTCTATGACCAGGACGAGGCGTCCCAGGCGTTCTGGCGCAGCGTATTGGACAACCTGCCGCGCCCGGTGCAGGCCATCGAGCTGGATGATGAGCCGCAGTTGCTGAGCTTTTTGGTGACCCGGGCGGTTGTTCATTGACGCAGTCCGTGCGGGCTCGTGTGGGAGCGGGCTTGCCCGCGATAGCGGTGTATCAGTGGATGTGTTCGGTACTGACCCACCGCTATCGCGGGCAAGCCCGCTCCCACAGAGGGTATGTGTTTGTTTGAATTACCGCCGATTTACGTGGGTTGAACGGTTGGGCGGCTATGCTGGTCAACTGACCTTCAATGTCGACGCAAAGAGGTGACCGCAATGGCCAAGACTTACAGCTACGCCGCCCGTGACGCCAAGGACGCCCTCAAACCCTTTACCTTCGAGCGCCGCGCCCCCGGGGCCGATGATGTTCAAATCGACATCCTCTACTGCGGAGTGTGCCACTCCGACCTGCACACGGCGCGCAATGAGTGGAACAACACCCTCTACCCATCGGTGCCGGGCCATGAAATCGTCGGCCGGGTGACGGCGGTGGGGGCCAATGTCAGCCGCTTCAAGGTCGGTGACCTGGCCGGCGTCGGCTGTATGGTCGACAGCTGCCAGCACTGCGCATCCTGCGCCGAGGGCGAGGAGCAGTACTGCGAGAACGGCTTTACCGGCACTTACAACGGCCCGGTGTTTGGCGGTGAAAACACCTTTGGCGGCTATTCCGACAATATCGTGGTCAAGGAGAAGTTCGTCCTGCGCATTTCCCACGATGAGGCGCAATTGGCGGCCGTGGCGCCGCTGCTGTGTGCCGGGATCACCACCTACTCGCCGCTGCACCATTGGAAGGTCGGCCCTGGACAGAAGGTCGGCGTGGTCGGCCTCGGCGGCCTGGGCCATATGGCGGTGAAAATCGCCCATGCCATGGGCGCCCATGTGGTGTTGTTCACCACCTCGCCGAACAAACGCGAAGACGGCCTGCGCCTGGGGGCTGACGAGGTGGTGGTGTCGAAGAACCCGGACGAAATGGCCAAGGTCGCCAATAGCCTGGATTTCATCCTCAACACCGTGGCCGCGCCCCATGACCTGGACGCGTTCCTCAACCTGCTCAAGCGCGACGGCACCATGACCCTGGTGGGCGCGCCAGACAGCCCGCACCCGTCGCCTTCGGTGTTCAACCTGATCTTCAAACGCCGCAGCCTGGCGGGGTCATTGATTGGTGGCATCCAGGAGACCCAGGACATGCTGGACTTCTGCGCCCGGCACGGGATCGTCTCGGAGATCGAGATGATTGATATCCAGGGTATCAACGAATCCTACGAGCGCATGCTCAAGGGCGATGTGAAGTACCGTTTTGTGATCGACATGGACAGCCTCAAGCGCGAGATCCAGGCGGCCTGACCTTAATCTGGCGGTGGGCGCTGGGTTGTTTGTGATGGTCATGAGTCTTTACGCAGCGCTCTTTTTGGGTGTTGGGCATGAGTACATATCCGTTGCTGCGGTCACGGCGGCTATTGGTTCCGCCCTTACGGCGGGTCACTTTTGGAAAAGAGCCCCAAAAGTAACCAAAAGGGCTCTTGCCCCACCACTCGGCACCTCGCCTAGGCTCGGTGTGCCCGCCATCCGACATTGATTTGGGGGGCCGCCGCGATGGGCCATCCATGGCCCAGCGCGGCTAACCCGGCGTCCTGCCGGGTTACCCCCCAAATCAAAATCGGATGACGGCCAGCGTGGTTTAACGGGGCGCCTCAGATCAAAAGCAAAGCGAGGCGGCCTGACAGCCGACCTGATCGTCGAGGCGTGCGCATATACTTGTGGGAGCTGGCTTGCCTGCGATGGCGGTGTATCAGCCAATACATTGATCGACTGATACACCGCCATCGCAGGCAAGCCAGCTCCCACAGGGGAATGCAGCTTCGCCCCAGCGCTTTGCTGTTGCTGTTGCTGTTGCTCTGCTTTTGATCTGGCTTTTGATCTTCTCAGGAGGCGCCCCGTTAAACCACGATGGCCGCAGGCAGGTATTGCGCAGTGGGCACCCCGGCATGGATGCCGGGGTAGCCGCGA